>URIC01000044.1 GCA_900547755.1 uncultured Bacteroidales bacterium | reverse complement strand
GAATCAGTCCTAATTTTATCTCGCTTCAAAAAGTTTTATCGGACAGCAATAATAATAAACATAGATTCCCTTCTTTTCTCTCAATCTGAAAAAAGTTGACTCCTAAAAAAGTAAAAAGAGAGTCTACAGGAATAGAGATTATTAAACGACTCAGCGCACAAAACAAATATATTTGTGTATCTCAAGAATATTTTGTAGATTTGCGTTGTCAATTTCCCAATTGACAACGACATACTAATTAAAAGAAACGTTTATCAACGCTCATTTGACAAACTGAAATCTGGCAAATTTCTATATACATCAATAACAGTGCTGATTGTCAGCAATATCTACAGATTGCAGTGTACTAACAGTGTACTTTGAGAGAAGATAGCGGCAATTCAGAAGCAAACAAACATCCTTGATGTGCCATTTAAGCCGTCTGATGAGAGATTGCATCAAACGAACTTCTCCCTATTTTGAAATATATCAAAGGCATTTTGGCACAGCACAACCCAGAAAGAAATTATAACATACATCTCAAATGAGTATTGACGATATAAAGGCTCTAATTGTAGAGGACGAGTCGCGGACTTTGAAGCTAAAGAAGACTACCGGCGAACTTAAAGACGGTATGCACTCGGCGTGTGCATTTCTTAACACCTATGGCGGCTGGCTGATTTATGGAATTGCGCCAAAGTCACTTAAAATATTAGGACAGGAAGTTACGGACTCAACACAGCAAGAGATAGCCAAAGCTATCACCGGATTAGAACCCGCTGTAGATGTGAAGATTCATTATGTTGATGTGCCAGAGCGTCCGGGGAATAAAGTGATTGCCATGCACTTTGACGGCTGGGTATTGGGCGAGCGACAGCATACTTTCCATGGATGCCCTTATTATAAAGTCGAAAGCACGACTAAGGTAATACCACACGAGATGTATGATGGACGAATCCGAGCGCATAAGCCTCAGATGTATGCGTGGGAGCGTATTACAACAGACGATGTGACATTCGTTGTCTTTGGTAACAATCTTTTAGGGCATCGCAACCTTTTCAATCATATCCTTAGATATAATACAATTCATTACCATACGGATTCAATCGCTAACTAATCACATTATAATAATTGACACAAGAGATGAAATATTTGTTTATTGCAGCGGTTCATTATCTTAAATTAGAAAATGAAGAAATTAAAATTCCACTTCAAGCTGGATTTCTGTCTAATGAGAGCAACACTTTAGATAATATACTCTCTAACGATTTATCTCTTAACACCTTAGGTCTTCATTCTATCGATGAGATTCGAGATGCTCCTTCTTACTATATCCTCGAAGGTGATTTTAGTAAAGAATACGACCAATCTAAGATTGACGCAGTCGGCACATCTATCTGCTTTGCATTCCTTAGACAAATCCAAACATATGTAAGAAGTCTATGGGAAATATGTGATAATTCCATCTATGTGCGTGACGGCTTTTTATACTCATACAACGAGATCATTTCTGACGGATGTACCTTTAAAGCCTCAGTTTCAACTATTAATAGTAAGGCCTCAGGGGCTATTGAGTCTGTTAGCATTCCCACATCGATACTAATGGAACAAGGAAAGATTATGGAAATTTTCATTAAAGACAACGGCTTCAATGAAATAGGCGATTACAAAACAGCGACACAAATACAACATTATAAAAAATCTGGCCTTTCTAGAAAAGCATTAGCTTCAGTTTATATTGCATTAGCGAGGGGACAAGCAAGTATACCCATGAAACTTCTACTGTATTGTTCTGCAGCCGAGGCTCTAGTGGCAAATTCAGAAACAGAATTAAGTCATCGTGTTGCGGAGCGGATGGCTTCCTTATTGGGCAACAATACTGAAGAACGAGTTGAGATTTACTCGAATATCAAATTAGGGTATGATACTCGTTCAAAAGTGGCACATGGAGCTTTAATAAAGAAAGACGAAACATTAATTCAACGATGCTCAACAAATATTGATGATTATCTTCGCAAAGCACTTAAGCTCGAAGTGCCATTCAGTCTCAATGACAAAGATTTTGAAGATTTCTTTCTCAGGAAACTAATGAACTAATTTTGTCAAACATTACTAAGTGTAAACATTACTAAGTGTAAACATTACTAAGTGTAAACATTACTAAGTGTAAACATTACTATAAGTGTAAACATTACTAAGTGTATTGAGAATGACGATTGACGATATAAAGGCATTGATTGCGGCGGACGAGTCGCTAACTTTAGCTGAGAAGAACATTATAAGCAATTAAGCAATCATAGGCAACGCATAATAATTGAATCTTGATGGCAAACGAAGACAGATATAAGGAGTTTGACGAGTACTTGGTCCACGGTGAGCCGGGACAGAAGGAGAAGGCTAATGCGTGGCAGACGGCTATTGGTCTACAGGATGTAGATGGGCTGAAGGTCTCGGCCTATCTGCTTGATACTGCGCGTCAGCATATCGAGGGCGACATTACCATAGATGAAGTTCGAGAACGCATCAGGGCTTATTATGAGACTAAATCCGGGCATGATGAAGTTGATGAAGAAGGAGATAAGGCATCTGCCAATATCGCTAAGATTCTGAGTGAACCCTCGTTTGCATTTTCATTAGTTGGACTTAAATCTATACATCGGCGGATATTTGAAGGCATATTCAAATTTGCCGGACAATTACGAAACGTCGAATTGAGTAAAAAGGAATGGGTTCTTGGCGGTAATGCCTCAGTAAGCTATCAACCGGCTGTTGACCTCCGCGAAGCCATAGAATATGACATAGCTCGCGAAAAGGAATTTGATTACTCATCCCGACCTATTTTTGAAATTATCAATCACTTGGCGCGATTTATTGCTGACCTGTGGCAGATACATCCTTTCAGAGAGGGGAATACACGTACTACGGCTGTATTCCTGATAAAGTATCTGCGTTCCATGGGTATTCCGGCAACCAATGATATGTTTAAAGCTCATTCCTGGTATTTCCGCAACGCTCTTGTTCGTGCGTCATACAAAGGGTTGAACATATCGCCTACGACCGAATTTGTGGAAAGATTTCTGCGCAATCTGATTCTTGGAGAGAATAATGATCTCCGCAACCGCGATATGCTTGTTGGCAGTTCGCTGCCTAAGTCCACTCACAAAAGTATCACGACGCCCAATTCAAAGTCTCAAATTGATACTTTGAATTGTACTTTGGAAGAATTGGCAGTACTCAGAGTTATAGAGAATAACCCTAAAAGCACCCAGACTGAGATAGCAAAATCCATAAAGAAATCGGCATCCACCGTCAAACGTATCACCTCTTCTCTTGTCGAGAAAGGAATCTTAATCCGTCGCAACGGTCGTCGCAACGGCTGGTGGGAAATCATATAATAATCCCTCAAAGCTAACTCTTTATTGACATCTAATGCTTTTTATCCAGAAATTAATCTAAAAATCTTGAAAAAGAAATAGCCTTATAGACGAATATTCATCACAATTTCGTCGGAAAATTTTTCAATCTAAATATGGAATTGCAAGTTGCTGAGGATTTTATTTATGAACACGAGTTCGGGATAACTGGATTTTATAATTGAGCAATAATAAGGTTTATCACTGTTTACCTATCCGTAGCTGCCTGTCATTGACCTGTAAACACATCGATAGCGCCACGAGGACAGGTACCTTTGTGGCGCTATCGATATGTTTTTTAAATGCGATTGGCGGTCAGCCGCACTTGGAGTTGCCGCAGGTGGTGCAAAGAAGGCAGCCTTCCTGGTAGATAAGCGTCTCGGCTCCGCAGTGCGGACATCTCTGGCCGGTTACCGTGGAGCCTTCGGGCATATATTTCTTCAGCGCTCGTACCACGCCGTTCTTCCAGGTATTGATGCTGTCCGAGTTCAGCTGCAGTCCATCTACCAATTTCAGCACCTGGTCTATGGGCATACCATAGCGCAGCACTCCGGAAATCAACTTGGCGTAGTTCCAGAATTCGGGATTGAACTTGTCGCTCAAGCCCTCGATAGTGGTCTTGTATCCGCGCTTGTTCACAAACTGGAAGTCGTAACGTTTGCGGCCGTTCTCGTCCACAGCCTTGATTATCTTACCCTTGCTGACGCTCTTGGGGCAGAATATGCCGTCGTCGTCATCAGCCAGACCGGTGAATATCTCGTAGGGCTTGCCGTCGCCGTCAAGGCCCACGAAGGCAATCCACTTCTCCTTATTGTTCTGGAAACGCACCACATCGGCCTCCAATTCCACAGGGCGCTTCATCACGCTCTGGGTGTAGTGGATAAGAGTACCCTTGTCTTTCTCGGACTTCTTTTTGGAGGAGACAGTCTCCAGGACGTTGTTACGGGACCCGTCGCGGTAAACCGTACATCCCTTGCAGCCGGCCCTCCAGGCCTCCACATACAGCCGGCCCACGAGTTCTTCGGAGACATCGGCAGGCAGGTTGATGGTAACGGAGATGGAATGGTCCACCCATTTCTGGACCGAGCCCTGCATACGCACCTTCTCCAGCCAATTCACATCGTTGGATGTCGCCTTATAGTAAGGGCTGCGGGCCACGAGTTCGTTAATCTCGTCGGCAGTCATATTCTTGCGCACCTCGATGCCGGCCACCTTCATCCACTCCAGGAATTTGTGATGGTAGACAATGTATTCCTCAAAGGCATCTCCCACTTCGTCCACAAAGTCCACGCTGGCATCCGGGTCTCCGGGGTTTACCTTGCGGCGGCGCTTGTAGACAGGCGAGAAGACCGGCTCTATGCCGGAAGTGGTCTGCGTGAGGATGGAAGTGGAGCCGGTAGGCGCTATCGTGAGGCAGGCTATGTTGCGACGCCCCTGGCGGCACATCTTCTCGTAGAGAGCGGGGTCGGCCTCCTTTAGGCGCAACATGAAGGGATTGTCCTTCTCCCTTTCGGCATCGAATACGGGAAAGGCTCCGCGCTCGGCCGCCATATCGGCGGAGGCATTGTAATACGCCAGGGCCAAAGCCTTGTGTACGCGGGTAGAGAACTCCGTAGCCTCCGCAGTGCCGTAACGCAAGCCCAAAGCCGCGAGCATATCTCCCTCGCCGGTAGTGCCGCATCCCGTGCGGCGTCCCTGGAGCGTACGCTGACGTATCTTCTCCCACAGATGCAGCTCGGTACTTTTCACCTCCGCCGTCTCGGGGTCAGACTTTATCTTGTCTATAATCTTGTCTATCTTCTCCATCTCCAGGTCTATCAGGTCATCCATAAGACGCTGCGCCTTGCCCACATGCACGGCGAACTTACCGAAGTCGAAGCGGGCCTGCGGCGTGAAAGGAGCCTCCACATACCCGTAAAGGTTGATGGCTATAAGACGGCAGCTGTCGTAAGGACAGAGAGGTATCTCGCCGCAGGGATTGGTGGAGATGGTCTCGAAACCGAGGTCGGCATAGCAGTCCGGCAGACTCTCGCGCCGGATAGTGTCCCAGAACAGCACACCCGGTTCGGCGCTCTGCCAAGCGTTATGCACAATCTTGCGCCATAGCTCGGCGGCATGTATCTCCTTCTCGGCAAGAGGCTCCTGGCCCGGAGCGAGTCTCACCGGATATGTCTGTCTATAAAGCCCGTTGTCCACGGCGGCTTGCATGAAGGCATCGTCGATACGCACGGAGACATTCGCGCCGGTGACCTTACCCTCGGTCATCTTGGCGTCGATGAAGGCCTCGCTGTCCGGGTGCCTGATACTGACCGAGAGCATCAGGGCACCGCGACGTCCGTCCTGGGCCACTTCGCGGGTGGAGTTTGAGTAACGCTCCATAAAGGGCACAAGACCGGTAGAAGTGAGCGCTGAGTTCTTCACCGGCATCCCTTTCGGACGTATATGGCTGAGGTCGTGCCCCACACCTCCGCGACGCTTCATAAGCTGTACCTGCTCCTCGTCGACCTTGATGATGCCGCCGTAGGAGTCGGGCTGGCCGTCCAGACCTATCACGAAGCAATTCGAGAGACTGCCCACCTGGTTGTCATTGCCTATTCCGGCCATGGGACTGCCCTGAGGCACTATATACCTGAAGTGGTCCAGCAGGCCGAAGATTTCCTGCGCGTCCATAGGGTTGGGATACTTGGCCTCTATACGTGCGAACTCGCGGGCCAGACGCCGGTGCATATCGGCCGGGGTACGTTCAAACAGATGTCCGTAAGAGTCCTTTAGCGCATACTTGTTTGACCAGACGCGGGCGGCCAGCTCATCCCCGTTGAAATAGTCAACCGAGGCCCTGAATGCTTCGTCCGCAGTGTATGTGTTTTGAGTTTCTGTCTCTGTCATTGCTTTAACTTGGTGAATACTTATAAATTATGTTTCTCAACCCAAATCGGAGAGAATCGGAAAGGTTCCGCAAAGTTGGTTTTTATATCTTAGAAAAACAAATTTAAATGAATGTTTTTTAACTTAAATTTATTTTCAGACCCGGAAAGTTATCCGTTTCCGCAACCCAACCATCAGCATTACAGCGTATTATAAATTTTATCTTCACCCGAAGTTGTCAATTATCTTAAATTTCAGGGTTGCCGGAATGAATTATTTTGACTATATTTGCACACAAATCACACAACACCGATATGCAAGACTTTTCATATTTCAAAGAGCGTCGCACAGTGCGTTCCTTCAAGGAAGAAGCGCCGTCCGGCGAACTGATAAACGAAATTCTGGAACTCGCCCAACGTGCCCCCACCACCGGCGGAATGCAGCTTTACAGTGTGGTGATGACCCGTTCCGCCGAGGGCCTCGAAGCACTGCGTCCGGCACATTTCCGCCAGCCGGCCTCCATGGCGCCCGTGCTGATAACCGTGTGCGCCGACGTGCGCCGCTTCGAACAGTGGTGCGCCGCCAGTAATGCCGTTCCCGAGTTCCGCAACCTGCAGGGTCTCATGGCCGCCATACTGGACGCCTCCCTGCTCGCCCAGCAAATCACCACCGTGGCCGAGATGAAAGGCCTCGGCACCTGCTGGCTCGGCACCACCACATACAACGCACAGGAGATAGCTAAGGCCCTTGACCTTCCCGAAGGGGTCGTGCCGGTGGGCACACTCGCCGTCGGATTCCCCGCCTCCACTCCCGACCAATGCGAGCGTCTGCCGCTCGAAGCCTGGGTACACGAAGAGAAATACCCCGCCCGCACAGATGCCGAAGTGAAGGAACTGTACGCAGTGAAGGACACATGGACCGAGAATCAGAAGTTCGTTGCCGAAAACAACAAAGAGAGCCTCGCACAGGTATTCACCGATGTGCGCTATCCGGCCTCTAATTCCGAACCCTTCTCCGTCAAATTCCTGGAATACCTGCGCACAGCAGGCTTCAAAATCTAAGAAGCTATTCAGATACGATAAGGCTCCGTTTCCAAAACTCAGGAAACGGAGCCTTATCGTTTAAGTAAAGCGGTTTAAAACTCGTAGTCCACGCAAGCGCGCTCGGCTTTGACATCAGAGATAATGGCAGCGGCGGCCACGTGAGCCGGGTGTATGCTGTAAGCCTCCACGTCGGCCAATGTGTCCACAACGGCTGTCAACACTATATCCCAATCCTCATTGGGGTTCTGATTGATACCCACCTCTATGCCGCGCAGCACCGGCACCTCCTCGGGGAGAGCCATCAGCGCGGCCTTAAAATCGGTGGCGTATGAAAGACGCTCCTCAGGAGTGCCTTTCAGCTTGAATGTAACGATGTGTTTTACCATGTCTATTCGTTTTCTTTGGCGGGATACAGTCGCTCGCGGGCAGCGGCCACTTTCTCGTCTGTTATGTAATCGTCATAGTCCATCATCTTGTCTATGATGCCGCCCGGGGTAAGCTCTATTATACGGTTGCAGACCGTCTGTATGAACTCGTGGTCATGGCTTGACATAAGGATAATTCCTTTGAAGCCCTGCAACGTGTTGTTGAATGCCTGGATACTCTCCAGGTCAAGGTGGTTGGTGGGTGAGTCAAGCACCATTGTATTGGCATCGGTCAGCATCATCTTGGCAATCATGCAACGTATCTTCTCTCCTCCGGAAAGCACGGAAGCCTTCTTCAGCACCTCTTCGCCGGAGAAAAGCATCTTGCCCAGAAAACCTTTCAGATATATTTCCGAAGAGTCCGAAGAATACTGACACAACCAGTCCACCAGGTTCAAGTCAGTCTCGAAATAGCGGCTGTTGTCCAACGGCAGATAGGCGGTGGTTATGGTCTGTCCCCAGACAAAATCTCCGGCATCCGGCTCCTTCTCGCCCATTATAATCCGGAACAAGGCCGTCATGGCACGCGGGTCCCGGCTCAGGAAAGCCACCTTATCACCCTTCTCTATCTGGAAGTTCACATCGCTGAACAGCACCTCGCCGTCCACCGACGCCTTCAGCCCCTTCACCTCCAGAATCTTGTTGCCCACCTCACGGGACGGGGTAAAGATGATGCCGGGGTAACGGCGCGTGGAAGGCTGAATTTCCTCCACATTGAGTTTCTCCAGCATCTTCTTGCGGGAAGTGGTCTGCTTGCTCTTGGCCACATTGGCGGAGAAACGGCGGATGAACTCCAACAGCTCCTTGCGCTTTTCCTCGGCCTTCTTATTGGCGGCCTGCTGCTGACGCAGAGCGAGCTGGCTGCTCTGATACCAGAAACTGTAGTTGCCGGCAAAGATAGTCACCTTGTTGTAATCGATATCCAGTGTATGGGTGCTTACGGAGTCCAGGAAGTGACGGTCGTGGCTTACCACGAGGACGGTGTTCTCGAAGTTGGCCAGATAATTCTCCAGCCAGGCCACAGTCTCAAGGTCCAGGTCATTGGTAGGCTCGTCAAGCAGAAGATTGTCCGGGTTGCCGAACAGGGCCTTCGCCAGAAGCACACGCACCTTCTCGTTGGCGCTCATGTCCTTCATAAGCATCTGGTGGCGGTTCTCCTTTATGCCGAGGCCGGAGAGCAGCGCGGCGGCATCACTCTCCGCGTTCCATCCTTCCAGCTCGGCGAACTTCTCCTCCAGCTCGGCGGCACGGATACCGTCCTCATCGGAGAAATCCTCCTTGGCATAAATGGCGTCTTTCTCCTGCATTATGTCCCAAAGCACCGTATGGCCGCGCAGCACTGTCTCCATAACCGTGCAGTCGTCGAACTTGAAGTGGTCCTGCTCCAGCACCGAGAGTCGCTCGCCGGGGCCTAAAGCGATAGTGCCGGAAGTGGGGGTCAGCTGTCCGCTGAGTATTCGCATCAGGGTAGACTTACCGGCGCCGTTGGCACCGATTATGCCGTAACAGTTGCCTCGCGTAAAAGTGAGGTTCACGTCCTGGAAAAGTATTCGTTTTCCGAACTGTATGCTAAGGTTGTTGGTCTGAATCATCTCGCTTGTCTATATATAAACCGGAGGCAATAAGCCTCCTTTGAGGCTGCAAAATTAGTAAAAAAATCGCACACGCCCAACTTTTAAGCCCCGCCGCACGTTTACTCTAAAACGACAAGAGTGTGTTTGAATTTCCACGGTTTCAGACGACTGAGGTTTTGCAGCGCGAATTCCGCCGATATGTTCCGGCGCCGGCACTGACAATCCGCTTTCACGCAGAATCGGAATTCCAACCACCCAGACACTTAAAAACAAAAAGCATTATGGCACGAGTAATACCACCCTCCGAGTTAATCATCAACGATGACGGGAGCGCGTTCCACATCCATCTCACTCCCGAACAGCTCCGCGACCGCGTAATCCTGGTAGGCGACCCCGGCCGCGTCAATATGGTGGCCGAGTATTTCGATACTGTCGACTACGATGTCCAGTCCCGCGAATTTCACGCCATCGGAGGCACATACAAGGGCAAGCCCCTTATGTGCATCTCTCACGGCATCGGAGCAGACAACATAGAGATAGTGCTGACCGAACTGGACGCCCTGGCCAACATAGACTTCAAGACCCGCACGGTCAAGCCACAGCACCGCACCCTATCGTTGGTGCGCATAGGCACCTCGGGTTCCCTTCAGGAACACATACACGCCGGTGACTTCGTGCTGGCCCGCAAAGCCATAGGCACTGACGGAATCCTGAACTATTACGAGGGACGCAACCGTGTGTGCGACCTCATGTTCGAAGACGCGCTTATGCGCCACACCGGCTGGCAGCGCTCCTGGGCCGCTCCCTACGTAGTGGACGCGGACGCTGAATTGGCCGACCGCATCTGCGGCACCGACATGATTAACGGTTATACCATGGCCGCCGTCGGCTTCTATGCTCCCCAGGGACGCATGATTCGTCTGCCGCTGGCCGACCCGAGACTCAACGAGAAAATCGAGTCCTTCCGTTACGACGAGCGTCCCATCACCAATTTCGAGATGGAGAGCGCCTGTCTGCAGGGCCTCGCAAAATTGCTGGGACACAAAGCCGTGACCGCCTGCTGCATCATAGCCGAGCGTCGCACCAACAATGCCAACACCGACTACAAACCCAAAGTGCGTAAACTTGTAGAAACCGTCCTCTCCCGCATCTGACGACTATTTGTAAAACCTCAATACCCACCAGACAAGGGACTGTGTCAAAAAACCGATTTTTGGCCCAGCCCTTTTAAGTGTGTCATTCTATGAAACGATTTTTACCCGCCTGCGCAGCACTGCTCTGCGCTTCCTCCACACTGGCAAACTCCCCATATATAAGCCGTGTGTTTGAGTATTGCCCCGCTCCCGGACAGTTTGTGAACGAACTGCCCGAATATACCGAGGGAGACACATACCAAGACATTCTCTCCAAAGTGACCGAACAGATAGCCGGCGACCGCACCCCGGGTCTCATCACCCTCGGCGCCTACGGCGGCTATGTGGTGTTCGGATTCGACCACCCGGTGCTGAACAAGCAAGGAGACTACGACTTCAAGATATACGGCAACGCCATTATCTCCGACCGCGATTCCCGTGGAGGCAGTTCCGAGCCGGGAATAGTCCTTGTGAGCCGGGATGCAAACGGCAACGGCCTGCCCGATGACCCCTGGTATGAATTGGCCGGCTGCGAATATTCCAACCCTTCCACAATACACGGCTTCGAGATTACCTACTCCGCTCCGGACCCCTCCCACTCCGTCACCCCGGACCCTGACGACCCGAGCGTAATCGACACTCGATACATACCCTGGACAGGAAACAACGCTTCCCGTCCCTCCGGCTATATCTCCCGCAACACTTTCCACACACAGAGTTACTGGCCTCAGTGGCTGACCGGACAGGAAAGCCTTACCTTCTCCGGAACCCTCCTGCCCGACAACGGCGAAAACATAAACGGCGACGGCTCATACTTCGTACTCAGATTCTACGACTGGGGATATGCCGACAATCTTCCCAACAACGAAGACAAGGGCTTCGACATAGACTGGGCGGTTGACGCCGACGGCACACCGGTAGCCTTAGAAAGCATTGACTTCGTAAAGGTGTACACCGGCGTAGCCCAGACCTGCGGACGTCTCGGAGAGTCATCCACCGAAATAGCAGGCGCCGAAGACCTGCACCCCGACATGACCGGTGCCGTAGCCGCAACCCGCACAGACGGCCTCCTGCTCATCACAGGGCGCACCGCGACTTCCCTTTCACTGCGCACAGACCGTCAGGACCTTCACTACGACATCTACAGCGCAGCCGGCCACAAGGTCCTCGCGGGCACCTTGCAATCCGGAGAAAACACACTTGACATAGCCCATCTCCCCGCCGGCCTATATCTGCTGAAGACTCCGACAGCGACCCTCCGCTTCCTGAAGGACTGATGTGATTCGGAGCGCACTTTTCCAAATAACAAAGACGGCGCAACTCCATTCGGACTTGCGCCGTCTTTGTTATTTATATGGCCATCTTTATTATATGAAAGATGTTCAGTCGGAAATTTTTGTCTTTTCAAAATGAGACTCGCGCAGCATTTGCTCCACATAGTCGCGTGTGACGTCAAATGTCTTCACATCCATAGAGGGGGCCTCGAACATAGCGTCAACCATCACGGTCTCCACAATGGAACGCAGGCCGCGCGCTCCCAGCTTGTACTCCACGGCCTTGTCCACTATCAGGTCCAAGGCTTCCGGCTCGAATGTAAGCTCCACTCCGTCGATCTCGAACATACGCTTGTACTGGCGGATAATGGCATTCTTAGGCTCTGTAAGGATGCGTCGCAGCGCATCGCGGTCCAACGGCTCCAGATGTGTGAGTACCGGCAGACGACCTATAATCTCGGGGATAAGGCCAAAACTCTTCAGGTCCTGGGGCATGACATACTGCATAAGGTCCTCCGTCTGCCGCTTGCGCTTTTTGGCATCATGTCCGAAGCCCACAACCATCGTGTTGAGACGCTGGGCTATCTTACGTTCTATGCCGTCGAAAGCTCCGCCGCAAATGAAGAGTATGTTCTTGGTGTCTACGGCTATCATTTTCTGGTCCGGATGCTTGCGCCCCCCGTTTGGCGGCACAAGCACCACGCTCCCCTCAAGGAGTTTGAGCAGACCCTGTTGCACGCCTTCGCCGCTGACATCGCGTGTAATGGAAGGATTGTCGCTCTTGCGGGCTATCTTGTCTATCTCGTCAATAAAGACTATACCCTTCTGGGCACGCTCCACGTCGTAGTCGCAGGCCTGCAGCAGGCGTGTGAGCAGACTCTCTATATCCTCGCCCACATATCCTGCCTCCGTAAGCACCGTCGCGTCGACGATAGTGAAAGGCACATCCAGCAGACGGGCTATACTCTTGGCCAGCAACGTCTTGCCCGTACCGGTCGGCCCCACCATAATTATATTGCTCTTCTCTATGTCTACGTCGCTTTCCGCGTCCACACCGGTTTTCTCCATCTGTGCCAGACGCTTGTAGTGGTTGTAGACAGCCACCGAGAGGAACTTTTTGGCGTTGTCCTGGCCTATGACGTACTGGTCCAGGAAGGCGTTGATTTCGCGGGGTGTGGGCACCTTGCGGGACTTCTCCCCGCCCTTGTCCGCCGTGTTGGCGTCGCGCATCTCGCGCAGACACTCGTCGCGACGGGCATCCATGAAATCAATGCAGTTGGTGCAAAGATAGAGTTCGTCAAAGATGGGTACTACGGGGACCTCGGGGCTTCCCTCGGCGCCACACATTCCGCATCTATGGCTCTGTTTTTTTGCCATTTCAGTCTTTCTTGTCGGGATTAACGAGTACCTTGTCTATCATGCCGTATTCGGCGGCTTCAGCGGCGGACATCCAATAGTCGCGGTCACTGTCGGCCGCCACCTTCTCGAAGGGCTGGCCGCTGTGGTCCGAAATGATGCGATAAAGCTCGTCCTTGAGTTTAAGTATCTGACGGGCTGTGATTTCAATATCCGAAGCCTGTCCCTGTATGCCTCCCATAGGCTGGTGTATCATAACCCGGGAATGTGGCAGGGCGTAGCGTTTGCCCTTCTGTCCGGCCACAAGCAGCACGGCAGCCATCGATGCCGCCATTCCTGTGCAAATCGTCTTGACATCGCTCGAAATGTACTGCATAGTGTCATATATGCCAAGTCCAGCATATACAGAGCCACCAGGAGAGTTTATATAAATCGAGATATCCTTGCCCGGGTCGGAAGAGTCAAGATAAAGCAACTGGGCTTGGATTACATTTGCTGTATAATCATCTATCTGTGTGCCCAAAAATATAATTCTATCCATCATCAATCGTGAGAACACGTCCATTTGTGCCACATTCAATTGACGTTCTTCAATAATAGTCGGAGAGATATAGCTGCTGGTGATGTTCATATAGTCGTCAACAGCGAGCCCGTTGAGTCCTATGTGTTTCACTGCGAAATCTCTGAATTCATTTTTCATATTTATCCTCTTGTTATTCTTTTTTGTTGTCTATATACGTTTTTATGTCATACAAAATTAATCAAAGACGGCTGAAGAAAAAAATTTCGAGAATATTAATTTCAGATTTACCCGAAAAGCGAGCGGAACACTTCCTCTACACGCGCCACTTCTTTAACTTCAACATTATACTGAGACACATCCACACCTTTCAAATTGTGCTTTGGCACATAAATCGTGTAAAAGCCTAATTTGTTAGCCTCTATTATGCGCTGTTCTATCCTGGTGACCGGGCGAATCTCCCCCGACAATCCGACTTCCCCTGTCAAACAAACCGTCTTTGCGATCGGCATATCGACATTTGACGAAAGTATCGAGCTGATAACAGCAAGGTCAAGCGCCGGATCATTGACCTTGAATCCCCCCGCAATATTGAGGAACACATCTTTCAAAGCCAATTTAAAACCGACCCGTTTCTCAAGCACAGCCAACAACATATTCATTCTTTTTGAATCAAAGCCAGTCACCGACCTCTGCGCTGTGCCGTACGCAGCAGTGCTTACCAACGCTTGCGATTCGACGAGCAATGGACGCGCCCCCTCCACTGTCACACCGATAGCAGCTCCCGACAAGTCTGAATCATTATCAGACAACAGCAGCTCCGATGGATTTGCCACTTCACGCAATCCCGATTGTGTCATTTCATATATGCCCATTTCCGACGTGCTTCCGAATCTATTCTTTATCGAGCGCAACAACCGATACATATAATGACGGTCGCCCTCAAACTGCAGCACGGCGTCGACAATGTGTTCAAGCACCTTCGGCCCGGCTATACTTCCCTCCTTGTTGATATGCCCGATCAGCACCACTGGTGTTCCGCTCTCCTTGGCATATTTCAAAAGAGACGCCGCACATTCCCGCACTTGGCTAACACTTCCAGCCACAGATTCAAGATTGTCGGAAGCAATAGTTTGTATGGAGTCGACAACCACTATTCCTGGATTGCTGTTTTTTATGTGTTGAAATATCTTCTCCAACGACGTTTCACAAACAATATAGCACTCTCCTCCGTCTGCACCAAGTCGGTCAGCCCGCATTTTCAATTGCTGCGCGCTTTCCTCACCAGACACATAGAGCACCTTTCTGCTTCTAATGCGTATTACGTTCTGCAAAACGAGGGTCGACTTTCCAATCCCAGGCTCTCCTCCTATTAATATTATAGAACCCTGCACCAAACCTCCGCCAAGCACACGGTTCAACTCTCCGCTCGGCATCTGTATGCGCTTCTCCTCCCCAGCTTCGATTTCAGACAAGCGAAGTGGCTTCGAGTCCAATTTTGTTTCCGGGAGGAGCGATTTCCCGCCTCGAGTCTGCACAACGCGCTCTTCGACGAAAGTGTTCCAGGCCCCGCAATTCGGACACTTCCCCACCCATTTTGGCGACTCATATCCGCAATCGCTACAAAAAAACGCTATTTTATCCTTTGCCATAACCACACTACATTGTTCTTCTTCTAAATTCTGCGACAACAATGGCTGTCGCCATCCCCACATTTAGCGATTCCGATGTCGGAGTGCCGATCGGATATGACGGAATGAGCAACTTTCCTGTCACAAGACGTCTTATCTCCTCCGAAATCCCCTTGCCTTCATTGCCCATGACGATGAATCCCGCCTGCGCCAGCGGCGTTTCATAAATATTGTTTCCGTCAAGCAATGTTCCGTATACTGGCATTTCCTTATATGTCGCAAACAGTTCCGAAAGGCTGCAATACACGACATTCACACGCGAAACAGCCCCCATCGTAGCCTGCACCGCCTTAGGATTGTAAACGTCTACGGTATCTTTGCTACAAAACACGTCTTTGATTCCAAACCAATCGGCAATCCTTAATATGGTTCCGAAGTTTCCTGGGTCTTGGATTCCATCAAGCACTAATGCAAGACGCTTCTCCAAGCCTTTCTCAATCTGGACATCTGGCATTTCATAAACAGCGATGACGTCCGTCGCCGTTTTCAGCATCGACATCCTCTCTATTTGAGCTTTGGTTGCGACCGTCACGGGGCAGCGCAATCTACAGCCGACGCTGTCCGCCCAATCAGACGTGGCAAACAAATATCTAACCTTAAAATAATCGAGTGTGTCAACCACGCATTTTGTTCCTTCTGCAACAAAACAACGCTCCTTGTCACGATTCTTTTTCTGCAACAAGGAATGCACCCATTTTATTACTCCTGCTGAAAGTTCCATATCCACAAAGTTAACGATATTACAAATAACATAAAAATGCTGGAGCATAAATTTTGCCGATACGCAATCGAAAGTTATCTTTGCATAAAAAAGCAGATGACTAAAGATTTCACACCAGCCCCAAATGCCATCATTGTGGATGCGGCATTCCTTAATTTTATCACATCGGATTTCAAAACTAATTTTGAGCGCATTCTAAACCGCGAGCTGAGCACCATCGATCTCTCTTCGCTGTTTACATACATTGCTTTGGACTGGGGTGTCACTCCCGGCGAAAACCAAATTGACGTTTATATTACATACAACAACGGTTGTGACAATTTCGACGTCTGCACCCCGTCTGACATTGCCGGACTGAACGGAATGGCTTTCAACGGACATCTCGGCGAATTTTCGTTCTACACATATTCAAATGAGGGGATGGCTGACTCCAACGACTTTTTCCTTGACTCTCTTCACAATCTTATGTCAGAAAAGGAGATAAAGCGAGTCGCTGTCATTGGCTTTGATGGGCGTTGCGGCGAGGAAATCGACAAAATTCTTTCTGAGAGCAACGGCAAAATAGCCACACGATTCACCATGGACAAATCTGCGAAAGGGAATGGATACGCCTCTCAAATTGTCGCTTTTCCGATAATGATGGCTCTGGGAATCAAATCCGATGAATTAGGCTGATTCCCCCAAAACGAATAAGTTCCGTGCATTTTGCATCGTTGATATTCAACGAATATGTCGCCATGTTCTTGTCGTTTCACCCCTTCGATTCGCGCCCAAAAGCATACACTGGCTTCCACTCATCGGCAACCGAGTCATATTGCAACCAGACATCGCTGACACTCGCAAGGTCGCTCGGATGGTTGCGCACAAAGTTCAACATCTTTTGTTTCACCAATACGTTGCGGTTGCCCTGCATTATCGCACTTTCCGCCATCGCCTGCATATATGCTATAGGATTGTCAGCCTTGGAGCTGCGCCCTTTGGCTGTCTTTATCGGTGCGTTGAATGCGCTGTCGCCGTGCGTCAGATAAGCGTAGGCATCCGCACTTGTCGTTTGGTCGAATCCCCTCATAGGGATATAATTCGTATACATGCTGCTGATGTCGTTGTATGCCTCTTTCGTGAGCATACCGCTCTCATACAACTTCCTAAGTGTGTTGCCGTTCACCTCGTTTACCCGCTTCCACAATTCATTTATGTCTGACCGATCATGGCTCGGATTGCTCTCAAAAGCCTTGCGGATGTCATCGGCGGCATCCCTTGCGGCGTTGAGCAAATCCACCTTCAACCGCTTCTTCTGACCACCGAGTTTACGGAGCAACAATTGGTCGTCTGTAGCCTTCATCTGCTCGTCTATGGCGTCTATCTGCGATTGTATCGACTTCACCCTGCCGTCTTCTGCCGTCAATGCCGTAAGTCCTGCATAGTCTTTGCCTTCAAGGCTTGCAACGAAATCTCCAATCGTTTTAGTACCCTTGGGATTTGCCTTTTGGTACTTGTCAAACTCTTTCTGAGCCTCTCTCTGCCGCATCACGGCATCACGCTCAAGTCCGTGCTTGGCGAACATATAGTCGTACAACTCTCCGCTCTCCTTGCCGTTGCCGCTCAGTTTAGCCACTGCCGACATCAACGGCTTGAATTGCGTCTTGGCAACTTGGTGCATCTCCTCCTTGTTCACCGACGACAGACGGTTCTCTCCGAGTATCGGATTCTCAAAGTCGGGGATGTCCTCTATGTACCGCCTGTTGCCCGAAGCGTGGTCTATCGCGGACATAAACTCCTGTAGTCCGAGCATACTGTTCTGCAACGCCTCCTTTGTTTGGAAGCCTTTGCTCTTGACCTTCTTCTCATACTCGTCCCGTGCGCTTACTCTTTCTCTCACGCTTCTATCCACGTCCTCCGACACACGTGACGCATAGTCGAAGATGCTCTCGCCCGGCTTTCTGCTGTAGCGTGGCTTGGCGGTTTCAGAATAATTCGCTACCTTTGCGCCAGGTGTTGAATTGTTTCGGGGCAAAATCCCGTCGGTAATCCGTTCTTGCGGTAGTAACAATTCAGCACCTTTCGTTATTTTGTTACGTAGATTGTTGTCACTCTTTATGTGAACGGAACTTACATAATCCTCCACTTCACCATACTTGTTTACAACTGCTATATTATAAACATTATCATTGTTCTCGCTCTTAAATCGCTTTATATATAAAGTACTTCCATCTGTATCACGTATGGCGAAGTCTGCATTTTCAAGAGTCGGCAATACAGCACCTGAAATACTTGTTCTTTTCTCACGAATGATTTTATTATAGACTTCTTCCTTAACATTCACAACTTCGCCAAGGAATGTGCGAACAGGCTTTCGGAATAATTCCATAAATTTGACCAAAGATGAAACCTTTTGTGGCATATTCTCAGTCTTTTTGTCTTCGAAAATATTGTCAAGAGCCACCATTGCTTCTTCTCCTTTCAGCGACTTTACTCCCTCATCGCCAACCTCTCCTCGCTTTCTCATTCCGCTCTCGTCCTTCATAGGATTCTTGGAGTCAAGCAAGTCCCTCATCGCCATATCAGCCAACTCCTCGGCACTGCGGTAGCGGTTGATGCCGAACATCCTCGCCACTCCTTCCCAGAACCGCGCTATGGCTTCCTTCACTCGCTCCAACGTCTCGATAGCCTTCGCCTTGGTGAACACTCCGCCATCGCCATCGGCAACCCTGCGTGCCTCCTCGCGCAAGCGTTCCGCTCCTCTGCGTCCGCTGAACGTCGACAACACCTCGTCCGCTATCTCGTCATCGGTCTTCAGCTCCGGATACAGCTCCTTCACTTCCTCCCAAAGAACGCTGTTCTTCAGTTCCTTCACAGTGTGGTTCCATTGCTCGGAATCCTTACGTCTCAGCATATCGCCCCACAGATGCGTGTATTCGTGTACCGCAGTCTCCGCTGTTGCCACCTTTGGGTCAAGGTATATGCGTCCGTCCTTCACCAAGCCGTACACCTCTCCGCCTGCAGTACGCAGAAAGCGTGTATGGTCGGTTATCTTCGCATCATTCTCGTTGAAGATAACGTAGTTCTTTGAGCCATCCTCACGGCCACCACGCATATTGTCAGCAGGATATTTGATGCCAATACAGCCTAACTCCGCCAATGCTTGTGACGCTTTCTTGTCGCTGCCAAGAGCCTCACGCAATTCCGCATACAAATCAGCTCCAGTTGCATTGGGGTTCAAAACAACGGTGCTTTCGCTTTTCTCATATCTGACAGGGCTATCCTGCACCCTCTCAAAGCCTTCACTCTCCAAAAACGAACCTACATCTTTCAATAAAGATTCAGCAGGGTGTCCATTCCAATCCAGATAGTTGCTGCCGTTGTCATCGGGTATTTCTACGGTGTAAAGGTGGCGTGGAAACTCCTTCGGCAGTTCATCAATCTCCGCTTGCTTATCCTTTAATGCCTTTTCCAGCTCTGAGATTTTCTCCTTGCGATACTGGATTGACTCTTCTGTGCTCTTAACTGAACTTTGAGCACGTTTCATTTCATCTGTGTAGATGTCATTAAACAGATGGTTTCGGTATTTAGGAGAAGACTCTCCATATTTTTCCTTTAATTCCTCAGCTTCATCTTTGAACAATTCATAGTCAAGCTCTGCCTCGGCTCTCCATTCGTTAGCACGTTTTAGCTGTTCTTTGTCATACTTCAAATCATCCCGGTGTCTGTTAAGTTGGTCAGATATAGCATCTACATCGTGTTGCAATGCTCGTAAAGCATCGTTGTGCTTCGTTGTATTTTGAATAGCATACGTCCTGCCGATACCTTCCACCTCGGTCACATAAGTTCCCCAGCCGTAAGCCTGCGCGCCTTCGCCCTCGCCCATGTGCGAGTGGTCAAAAGCATCGAAGTCCGCTCCGCTGCCGTGGTACACACGATGCTCACGGACTGAACTGCCGTTAACCTCCTCGCGCTCGGCCAAGCCTGTCGTGTCTTTGAACTCTTCACCAGCCAATGCGTCAGATACCGAACGGATCATCTCTGCCAAAGGCTTGCCTTCTGCGTTTCAAGCGCACGTTTTGTGTAGGAATATTCTATGATATGGGCGTTGCCGTCATTGTGCAAGCCTTTGTTTTTGTGGCTTGAAATAACAATGCTTATTCCCTCGCTCTCATTATTTTTGTCAAAGTTGGACACTCGTGCGTTATGGTTGCTTACACGAATGGTTATCCGTTTACCATCGGGTGTCTCAAAAGTCCCATATTGGCTTGATTCGTGTTGCTTTAAACCGAGTGCGTGTGACAAGTCTGTTATAAAACCTCTTGTCTTGTTTGCAATTTTTTCATAATTTGTCGCAAGTGTTCCAAGATTGTTTTGTATCTTTGCCCCGTCAGCACTTGAAATGACAGTGGCATTATTAGTGGCTTCGGCTGCTATCGTCGCGGTTTCAAGTGCTCTCTTTTGTTTGGCACCCATCATCCTTGTCCGCTCGTTCAGTCTGTCTATGACTCTCTGCATCTCTTCCGAATCAGTCACCACGTCAAGTCC
>URIC01000043.1 GCA_900547755.1 uncultured Bacteroidales bacterium | reverse complement strand
CGTCGGTTATATAGGGTAAATTCTCATACGAGACGGGCCACAGCCTCTTCGCGGCTGCATGACAGCAGGTCCGCTACCGGTATTTCAATCATGGTGTAGCAACCGGGAAGCTGGCGCATCGCGGCCCGGGCACAGCCTACCATCACCTGGCCGGTGAGAGCCGGGTTGTTTATCTTCATGTCAAACTCGAAAAGCTGGTTGTGGGTCTTGCCGCTCACTCCTTTGCGGGTCATGTTCACTCCGTGGCCCACATCGTTGAGCGCATCCACGCTCTCTACGGCAAATACATGAGTCTCATCCGAGGCGAAATAGGGGTCAGCTTTGATAGCGTCGGCCACAGCGCTGAAATCGGCGCCGTCTTCAAGCTCGATGTAGACCATGCGGCGGTGTATGCCGGTGCCCAAAGGAATAGTCATGGACAGAGCGTCCTTTACGCCGGGAATGGCTTTTACAGCCACTGTGTGTCCCATGGAGCGTCCCGGACCGAAGTTGGTGTATGTAACGCCCTCGGGAGCGCAAGCCTGCATCAGTGCGCGTACCACGGAGTCGGACCCCGGGTCCCAGCCGGCGCTGATTATGCTTACGGCTTCGGCCCCCTTGGCCTCGGCGTCCAGGCGGGAGCGTAGCCCCGGTATCTGAGTGTGTATGTCGAAACTGTCTACAGTGTTTATCCCCTTGTGCAGAAGTCCTACGGCATATTCCTCCACTTTGCGTGTCGGCACAGCCAAAAGGGCGATATCCACTTTGCCAAGGTCATCGATATTGTCGCTCACTTTGTAAGGTGTCAGTTCAGGCGGACAGTCTTTGGCGCCCTGACGGCGCACGATGCCGGCAATCTCGAAATCGGGGGCGGCCTCCAGGGCCTGCAACGCATACTTGCCGATGTTGCCGTAGCCTACTACGGCGGCTCTAATCTTTTTCATATACTTGGGAAATAACTTGTTAGATGACGTTGACGGACTGCTCCTTCTATTCGTCACACCTATATAACGCGCAAGAGGATAAAATTCCCGTCGCCAAATGAATTTTTTTTTGTACCTTTGCAGGGATTTTTCGTAACCCTAAATAAAGGAAATCTTATCTATCCTGATAAAACACAGGCAATTATTTATAAATGGATTGGTTAATTGAATTATTGAAACCCGGACAGGAATCGCTGGCAAGCACGATTTTGCTGTATAGCTTCGTGATTTTTACCGGCATCTGGTTGGGTAAAATTAAAATTTTCGGTGTGTCGCTCGGTGTTACCTTCGTTCTGTTCGTGGGTATCCTGATGGGACATTTTCACTACACCGCCGCTCCGGACACGTTGAATTTCTTGAGGGATTTCGGCCTTATCCTATTCATTTTCAGCATCGGTATGCAGGTAGGTCCAGGCTTCTTCTCCTCATTCAAGGAGGGAGGAGTGCGCCTGAACGTACTGGCTCTGATAGGTATTCTGCTGAATGTGGCAATTATGGTAGGCCTTTACTATGTGCAGGGCGGTGACACCGGTTCTGTAAGGATTTCCGAAATGGTAGGTGTCATGAGCGGTGCCGTGACCAATACTCCCGGACTCGGTGCCGCCCAGCAGACCGTGCTGATGGCTATGCCGGACAATCAGGCGCTGGCCGAGACTTTCAGTCAGGATATGTCCATGGGTTACGCTGCCGCTTACCCCTTGGGCGTGATAGGCATAATCGTAGCGATGCTGATTATCCGTCGCCTTTACAGGATTAATGTGGACGATGAAATACGCAAGGTGGAGGAGGACAAGGACCACTCGCAGCTCAAACCTCATGTTGTGACCTTCGAGGTGAGCAACGAGCTTATCAGCGGTCTCTCCATATCCAAGCTGCACGACCTCATTTCCCGAAACTTCGTGATTTCCCGCCTGCGTAAGGCCGACGGAACTCTTGTCATACCTACGGCTTCCACTGTGCTGGAGATGAACGACAGCCTCATGGCTGTGATTTCCGTGCAGGACGAGGAGATTTTCCGTCGTTTCCTCGGCCCGGTGGTGGAGATGGACTGGGAGAGCGCCGAAGAGTTCGACCCCAACCATTCCCATGTGGTGAGCCGCAGAGTGGTGGTGACAAAAAATGAATACAACGGTAAGAAACTCGGAGAGCTGCGCCTTCGTATGGGTTTCAAGCTCAATGTGACCCGCGTCACCCGTGCGGGTGTGGACCTGCTGGCGTCGCCCAACCTGCGTTTGCAGATAGGCGACCGTCTTACGGTGGTGGGCAAGGAGGAGGACATAAGCCGTCTGGCGGCCCGTCTTGGCAACTCCCAGAAGCACCTCAACGAGCCTAACCTCGTCACGATGTTTATCGGCATCTTCCTCGGCATTGTAGTGGGCAGCATACCTCTTTCCTTCCCCGGCATGAGCGTGCCCATGCGTTTGGGTCTCGCCGGCGGCCCGCTGATTGTGGCTATCCTTATCAGTAACTACGGCCACAAATATCATCTGGTGACATACACCTCCTCGTCGGCCAACCTGCTGTTGCGGGAGATAGGTATCTGTCTGTTCCTCGCTTCGGTTGGTATAGCGGCGGGCGCCAAGTTCGCAGAGACGGTGTTCACCCCCACCGGTGCCGTATGGGTGTTGAATGGCTTTATAATAACCTTGCTCCCGCTGTTGGTGGTAGGTATTATTGCACGAGGCAAGTACAAACTCAACTACCTTACGATTATGGGACTTATGAGCGGTGGCTACACCGACCCTCCCGCGCTCGCCTATGGCAACAAGGTGGCCGGCAATGATGCCCCGGCTGTCGCATATTCCACTGTATACCCGCTGACGATGTTCATGCGCGTGATTATGGCTCAGCTGTTGATTTTGTTCTTCTTCAGCTGACGCACAAAGTATAGATATGAAAAAAGGAGGCTTTCGGCCTCCTTTTTTTATGCGTTGATATTGATTAGTTCTGCTTTTCCATCAGTTCCAGGGCGCGTAGTTCTTTCTCGTCTATCAGGTCTATCAGCTCGGAGATGCGCTCGCCGGCGGTGCGCAGGGCTTCGGGGCTAAGGGTGCCGCTGCTCATGGATTTCTCCAAAGAGGATTTTTCCTCTTCCAGACGCGGCAACTCTTCCTGCAATGCCTCCAATTCTTTGGTCTCCTTGTATGTGAGCCGTGCCGGCTTGTCAGCTCTTGGTTTCGGAGCGGCCGCAGCGGTCTTGACCTGTGTCTCGGCGGCTTTGCGCTCCTTGCGCTCGGCTTGCAGGCAATGGCGGTAGGTGGAATAGTCTCCCGGGAAGTCGCGTACGGTGCCGTTCCCCTCCATCACGAATAGGTGTTCCGCCACACGGTCCAGGAAATAACGGTCGTGGCTCACCGCAATCACGCAACCCTTGAAGGAGGCCAGATAGTCTTCGAGGATGGCGAGAGTGGGAATGTCAAGGTCGTTGGTCGGCTCGTCCAGAATCAGGAAATTGGGGGAGCGCATAAGCACTGTGGCCAGATACAGGCGGCGGCGCTCGCCGCCGCTCAGCTTGTACACATAGTTCTGTTGGGTGGCCGGGCTGAAGAGGAAACGTGTCAGGAACTGAGAGGCGGTCAGCACCGTCTTGTCGTCGATTCTAACCGTTTCGGCAATCTCGCGCACGGCGTCTATCACCTTCATGTTCTCGTCAAACCGCATCCCCTGCTGGCTGTAATATCCGAACCGGACAGTGGCGCCTATGTCGAAATGTCCCGAGTCGGGAGCCACTTCGCCGAGCAGCATTTTTATGAGTGTGGACTTGCCCACGCCGTTGTCGCCTACTATTCCGACTTTGTCAAAGCGGGCGAAGATATAGTTCCAGTCATGCAGAATCACCTTGTCGCCCCATGCCTTGGATACATGCTGTGCTTCGAAAATCTTGTTTCCGATATAGGTGTTGTTGCCATGCAGAGCCATTTCTTTGGAGCGGGAGGCGCCACCCTCGCGGCGACGGCGTTCCAGGTCGTGGAAGTTGTCGATTCGATATTTGGCTTTGGAACCACGGGCCTGTGGCTGGCGGCGCATCCATTCCAGCTCGGTGCGCAGCAGGTTCTTGACTCGGGCAAGCTCGGCATCCAATGCCTCCTGGCGCTCGGCACGCTTGGCCAGGTAATAGTCGTAATTACCCTTGTAAGTGTAAATCTGCTGTCGGTCTATCTCTATAATCTTGTTGCACACGCGGTCCAGGAAATAGCGGTCATGGGTCACCATCAGCATTGTGGCGCGTGAGCGGGAGAGCCAATTTTCCAGCCACTCCACCATGTCGATGTCCAGGTGGTTGGTAGGCTCGTCCAGCAGAAGCATATCCGGCCCGCCCAAGAGCAGCCGCGCCAGGGAGGCCCGTTTGGCCTCGCCGCCGGAGAGGGAGCCCATGAGGCTGTCCGGAGATGGGAGACGCATGGAGCCGATGAGGCTGAGGGCGGCAGTCTGCGGGTCTGTCTCCGAGTGCGGGTCGGCGGGGGCACCGGCGGCCACGTAGGAAAGTAATGTCTGTGAAGGGGCGAACTGCGGCGTCTGGGCAAGGAAGCCCACACGCAGGCCGTTGCGGAAGATTACCGAGCCGCTGTCGGCCTCCTCGGTGCCGGCGATAATGGAGAGCAGGGTGGATTTGCCCGTACCGTTGGGGGCGATGATGCCGACTTTGTCTCCCTCGTAGATGCCGAATGTGACGTCGGCGAAGAGCAGTCTGTCGCCGTAGCTTTTTGTCAGCCCTTCTATTTGCAGATAACTTACCACTTGTACATGGGGGTTGAAAAAGGTCATGGAGCCGGTGTGCGCCCCATGACCTTTGTAGTTCTTAGGATGAGTTTGAGGCCGTTTATTTTAAAATAGCCTCTTGATTTCAGAGTTTTGCTATGACCTCTATTTCCACTAATGCCTGCTTGGGGAGTTCCTTCACGGCGAAGGCGCAGCGTGCGGGGAAAGGCTTTGAGAAGTATGTGGCGTAAACCTCGTTCATGGGGCCGAACAGGCTCATGTCGGCAAGGAAAACGGTTGTCTTGACTACGTTGTCGGTAGTGGCGCCGGCCTCGGCGAGGATAGCCTTCACATTCTCGAGGCTCTGAGTGGTCTGACCCTTGATGTCGGCGGGCATTGTTCCGTCGGCGGCGTTGATGGGAAGCTGACCGGAAACATAGAGGAAACCGCCGGCCTCGATGGCCTGGCTGTAAGGACCGATAGCGCCGGGTGCGCCGGCTGCGTTGATTTCTTTCTTCATGATGTAAATGCTTTATTTGGGAATTACAATTTTATGTGAGTGGAGCAGGAGTCGGAAGTATCCGCAACCACACTGCGAAATTACGAAAATTAATTGAAACAACCAAGCGCGGCGACTGCTGCATTTCGTTCTTGAATTTAGGGAAAAACATCAAATCGCCGATGTATTACGTGACTGAACTGCTTAATTATGGATTAAAACCAGTAAATCAATGAGGTTGTTTTGATATTTTTATCTATCTTTGCAGGGCAACCGGAGAAAGCACTCCGGCAAATGCTCTCATATTGGTCAAGCAGTTGGCGAATTTTAATGATTTCAAGGGGTAATACCCTTGAAATCGCTGGAAATCAGTGACCTGACCATTTTTGAAGCTAAACCATATTAAATGATTTTTAGCGTATTGATAAAATCGGTTATACGGCTTCGTTAATAGTCTGCGCCGAATAATTAAAAAATCACCGAAGTATTGCATTAATATAGGGATTGTGAAATGATGATGTTAAGCAGCAGACAGGTAATTGTTTTGGCTATCTGCGTGGTGGCAAGTGCGATTTCTTTCGCTGGAAACGTAACGGACGGCGAGTCGTTGAGACGGACATGTCAGCGAATGTCGGATAAGTTTGACTATGCGGGGTTATTGCAAAAGGGGAAGCATCTGCGTGACGTGGCTCTCAGGAACAAGGATATAAGGCTTGAAGCGTATGCCGACTACTATCTTGCCGCTTCCGAACTGAAAGTAGGTTCCGTCGGCAATGCGCGAGAATATGCTCTTGCGGCCGATTATCTGGCATCGCTGATACACAACGACACAATAAAGGCTTCTGCCTTGAATGTCCTGGGGATTATAGCAAACGAGTATGACGGCGACAATGCTATGGCGCTCGGTTATTATCTGAGCGCCATAGACTGCGCGCGTCGTACAGGCTATCAGCATTCGTTGGCCGGAATCTACAGCAACATATCCATTCTTTTCACCGCTCATAATGACACCGCTGGTCTGCGTTATTGCCGCGAAAGCTATAGGCTGAGCCAAGAAACCGGTAAGCCCGAAGACCTCTATTACCCGGCATGCAATCTCGCGACTGTCTATCTCCTCTGCGGTGACATTAAAAATGCTTACAAATACGCATCGGAAGCTATCGCTATCTCAGAGAAACATAAATTGCTTCGTCCTGAGATGGCAGAGATTCTAATGGGGAGTGTCCTGGGACGTCTAGGACGTATAGATAAGGCTAATGAACAGCTTGATAAGGCTATCGCTTCCCTGAAGATTCAGAAATCGTCAAGTTCGCTCCTCGCCCAGGCATATTTCGAGAAAGCGAAAATCCTACATGACACCGGCAAATTCCGGCTTTCAAATGATTTCTGCAACGATGCGCTTTCCTGTTACAAAGCCTTCGGGAATCGCAACTGCTTGACAGATATTTATGCCCTGATGGCCGACAATTATGAAAAACTCGGTGACACGTCTTCCGCCTACCTGATGCTGAAACAAGAGAACAGCGAAATAAAAAAGACTGTCAAAGTCCAGGATGCCACCGTTCACCGTGAGATAAGCCGCGCCTATGACCTTATGAAGAAAGAGAGACAGATAGAGATGCGCGACTTGCAGATTTTCCTACACAGGCAGAGGATATATTTGCTTACCGGTTTTCTTATTCTTATTGCTGCGGGCTTTTTCATCGCCATGCACTTTTACAGGAAGGAAAAGCGTCTTAATCGAAGAATCGTCAGCCAGTTCAATGAGCGGGAGTCTTTAGAAGAGCAGCTTAAGATATCGTCTCGAAAACCGGAAAGGATGCCTTCGGAGAAGACAGAACGTGCGATTTTTGATGAGCTGTGCCGTATGATGGACGATGAATCTCTCTATCTTGACAAAAACTTAAGTCGTGAAAGTCTTGCCGAGCTGTTGCAGACCAATCGTACTTACATTTCACAAATAGTCAAGGCAAATACCGGACAGACTTTGCCGCAGTGGATAAACAGCTACCGTATCAAAGCCGCCCGCCGGATGCTTTCAAATCCGGAATTCAAATCAGTGCCAATCAAGGAAATCGCCAATCGTGTCGGATTTACCAGCACCACTACTTTCAACGCCGTATTCAAGGAGAGCGTAGACCTGTCGCCTACGGCCTATAGGAAAAGCGCTCTTGAACTCCGCAAGCATGATAAGTGAGACGGATATCGTGCAGGTGTGTCCTGTTTTTTTTGAAAAATGCCATAAAAGGCAAAATCGTGGGTATCAATTTTTTAATAAGGCAAATTTGTTTTTTTAGAAAGGTTTGAAGGCTGAAATCCTTGTAGAATGATTTTAAATTTGCAATGTTTTAAAATTTAAAATCTCATGATTATGAAACACAGATTTACGCTCCTCGCGGCGGTCTCGCTGACGGCATCCGTGTTCGCACAGGATTTCACAGTCGACGACATCAAGTACAAAGTGTTGGAAGGCACGAAGACGTGTCAGCTGACAAACGGCAAAGAGGCAACAGGCGCTCTTGAAATTCCGGCAACGGTGAAATACAACGGTGAGGATTATTCCGTGATTAAAATCGGAGAAGAAGCTTTCATGGAGGATTCTCTTCTGACGTCCGTCAAAATTCCTTCGACGGTGACTGAAATCTCCTCATTCGCTTTCCGTGAATGTAAACGTTTGGAATCCGCTTCCATAGGTCCGAATGTCTCGGTAATTGGCGGCTCCGCGTTTTATGATTGTCCGCAACTGACATCTATTGTTATACCTGAGAAAGTTGAGGTACTTAATGCCGCTACGTTCAACAAATGCGTAAGTCTGGCGTCTGTGGAAATAAAAGGAACTGTAAAGTCGCTTGCATACGGCGTGTTTCAGGACTGTAAGTCTCTTACATCCGTGGATTTTAAGGAAGGTCTTGAAAGTATCGGATATGCGGCATTCTCGGGTTGCTCATCCCTGAAAAGACTTGCTTTGCCGGCGAGTGTCAGTTCTTTAGGCAACAGCTGTTTCCAAGGCTGTACTAACCTGGAGTCCATTGATGTCGCTGACGGAAACGCCTTCTACACGGCGATTGACGACGTACTCTATACCGCTGACTTTTCTCAGCTAATCAAGTGCGCTGCAAAGCATAGCGGAGAAGTAGTGGTTAAGAATGGCTGTAAGACAATTCTGTCACAGGCTTTCGAATACTGTGAAGGCCTTACTTCGATAACGCTTCCCTCCGGCCTTGAGAGTATCGGATATGCGGCATTTGATTCATGTACCGGAATTAAATATATGAGTATTCCCGAAGCGTGCCTGAAAATAGAAAACTATGCTTTTGACAACTGCTCTTCCCTCTCTACATTTTATCTTCCTTCAAAAATAGAGACACTCTCATTCGGACTATTGGCAAACTGCACGTCACTGACGAGTATATGGATTCCGAACTCTGTCAAGAATGTGATGCGTCAGGCTTTCCAGAATACCGGTATTACAGAAATCAGTCTGCCTGCAGCACTTGAATCTCTTGACCCGGCAGCCTTTTTGGAATGTTATGTCCTTGAGAATATCAATATCGCTGAGGAGTGCGCTGCTTATAAAAGTGTAGACGGAGTGGTCTATACCGCTGATCTGTCGACGGTAGTAACCTGCCCGAGTGGCAAGAAAGGCGACCTCGTTCTTCCCGAAGGACTTACCGAAATCGGACCTTTGGCATATGTCAATTGTCAGTATATCAAGAATGTCACACTTCCGGAAAGCATTCGGACCATCGGTATGTCGGCTTTTGAGAACTGCTATGCGCTCGAGACTATCAATCTCCCGGAGTCTATCGAATTTATGGACGAGGGAGTGTTCTTTAAATGTCTCTCTCTTAAGAATCTGACTTTCCCGCAGTCAATGAAGAAACTTCCGGTGCAGGTGTGTCAGCTATGCGAAAAACTGGAATGGGTAAAGCTTCCTGACAATCTCGAGGAAATCAGCTATGGCGCTTTCCAGAAATGCGAGAGTCTCAAAGAAATCAATATTCCCGAGACGGTTACCTCAATCGGCGATTATGCTTTTGTCTGGTGTACGAGTCTTAAGAAAGTGGTTATTCCCAACAATGTAACCTATTACGGGGATATGATTTTCGTGAAATGCACATCACTCGAAACTGTGGTGCTTTCGAATGGCAACGGGGGCCACGTGCCCAACATCCGGAATGCTATGTTTGCTCAGTGCGACAACCTTGAAAACATCGAAATTCCGGAGGGAGTAACGACAATTGCAGAATACGCATTCACTCTTTGTCCGAAGGTAAACGTTAAACTTCCCTCGACCCTGACTCAGATTGGTGGACAAGCCTTTCGCGGATGCGATTCTATGACGGCTATTGACTTCGGTCCCGATATGAAGTATGTCGGATATCAGGCGTTTATGGATTGTCCTAATTTGGTTAAAATCAACAGCGAGAATATTGACCCTCCGATACTTGACGGTCCTTGTTTCGATGAAAGCGCTTACTCTACAGTGGCGTTAACTGTACCTGCCACAGCTTTAGAAGCGTATAAAAACGCGCAAGAATGGCAGAACTTCACAGACATCAATGCAGTTGATGCTGTAAATCCGATTGACGCCGACGCAGACATCCGAATCAACGGACGTGATATCATAGTCAATAATCCTGTTTTTGTAGAGGTGTACAATTTATCCGGCAATGCAATCTTCAGGGGCATACCTGAAGGAGATACCATAACACTTCCCGAGAGCGGCATATACATTATCAAAGTCAACGGTAAGTCGCAGAAAATAGCTGTGAATTAACCATTAACGAAATATACTGATGTGAAGAATCCGTGTAGACGAATGTTAGCGCGGATTCTTCTATATGTATACCCGGGTTTCTTCTGCTATCATTCTGCATCTGATTCCCCATCTTACGCCAATATATGGGACGCTTACGACCGTGGTCCAAAATTATCTCGCTTTTTTGAGCGTTTGGAAACGGCGAGCCTCGGGATATGTCTCCGGGATATGTTTAATAACATATTTAAAAAATGGAGTGAAAAATTTGGCGGATTCAACTTTTTTGGATAACTTTGCGTTGTAGATATAAAGGCGGGAGGCAAGAAGCCTTTTCCACCTTACGGGGCAAGCGAGTCCCGCGCGAGAGACGCATCCCATACCACATCAAAGTAGATTGGGAAACTCATCAAATATTAATGAAATACCGAGACAAGCTTACTTTCTCAATGGCGGGCCGTGACTCCCTCTCCGGGAGTTGTCACCGTAAGGCGGCACGACGGATTACAAAGAGGAGGAGCACTCAAATCCTGTCATCCGGAGTTTCATCGCATCCTTTGATGTGGCTCTTATACGAGTCGTCTGTCCTTATGGACGGGCGACTCGCTTTTTGCATATTCTCTCTTTATCCGTCGGCTTACAGGTAATTTTTTGTGTCATGGCCGGACGTGAAAAATGCGACCTGCAAAATCGATAAAAACGGGCGTAAGGTTTCTCATTTCCTAAAAAATAGCTAAATTTGCGCCCTGAAACTATTTGCGAAGAGGCGGACATCCTAAGGGACCGTCTCTATCAACAATGTTTGTCAAAGAAAATGAAAGTATTAAGAACACGCCGAGAGCTGACCGAGTACGTCGCTTCCCAGAAGGCGCAGCACCATAGTGTGGGCCTGGTGCCCACGATGGGAGCTTTGCATCGTGGCCATCTCTCGCTCATGGACAGGGCGGTGGCCGAGAACGACAGGGTAGTGGCCAGCGTCTTTGTGAATCCCACCCAGTTCAACGACAAGAAGGACCTGGAATCCTATCCGCGCGACGAGCAGGCAGACTTCGCCTTGCTTGAGGGCGCGGGGGTAAGCGCTGTTTTCGCGCCCTCCGTAGAGGAGATTTATCCGCCGGAGGAGGCTTCCAGGCCCGCCCCGGTGTTTGACCTCGGCGCTGTGGCCGAGGTGATGGAAGGCAAATACCGTCCCGGACATTTTCAGGGTGTGGCGCGTATAGTTAGCCTGCTGATGCGTTTGGCGTCGCCGGACCGCGCCTACTTCGGGGAGAAGGACTTCCAGCAGATAGCTGTGATACGCCGCATGGCCGCCACCGAAGGGCTTGACTCCATTGACATAGTGGCTTGCCCTATACTTCGCGAGGAGGATGGCCTGGCTCTCTCGAGCCGCAACGTGCGCCTCACCCCGGAACAGCGCAAGACGGCGCCCGGCATACACCGCGTCATGGCCGAGAGTGTGGAATACAGTCGCACGCATACCCCTCGGGAGACTCATGACTTTGTGGTGGAGAGGGTCAACGCCCTGCCCGAGTGCGAAGTGGAGTACTATTCCATAGTCAGCTCAGTGAGCCTGCAAGAAGTCCGGGATTGGAACGAGTCCGAGGGTGTGACCGGTTGCATCACCGTTTATTGCGGGCCCGTACGCCTCATAGACAATATCCGTTATCGCGACCCGAAGTAAAGATACAGTCATGCTTATCGAGATAATGAAATCCAAGATTCACCGCGTCACTGTGACGCAGGCGAATCTGAACTATATAGGCAGCATAACCATTGACCGCAGGCTCATGGAGGCTGCCGGAATAATGGAGGGGGAGCGTGTCTATATCGTAAACAACAACAACGGCGAGCGCTTTGACACTTATGTCATACCCGGGGAGCCAGGTTCGGGTGTGATTTGCCTGAACGGTGCGGCGGCCCGCAAGGTTCAGCCCGGCGATGTGGTGATAATAATGGCTTACGCCCAGATGACTCCCGAGGAGGCCCGCAGCTTCAAGCCAAGGGTGGTATTCCCCGACACTCTCACTAACCAACTCTAAATAAACACATCTATTATATATGTTCGACAACTTATCTGAACGCCTTGAGCGCTCATTCAAGATACTCAAAGGCCAAGGCAAAATCACAGAAATCAACATTGCCGAGACCATGAAGGACGTGCGGCGTGCCCTGCTGGACGCCGACGTCAACTATAAGGTGGCCAAGACATTTACCGACACTGTGAAGGCCAAGGCTCTCGGTCAGGACGTAATCAACGCCCTCAAGCCCCGCGAGCTGATGGTGAAGATAGTACACGACGAGCTTACCGCCGTGATGGGCGGCACCTCGGTGCCTGTCACTATAAGCGGCAATCCCTCGGTGATACTGATGAGCGGCCTGCAGGGTTCGGGTAAGACGACATTCTCCGGCAAGTTGGCCAAACGACTGCGCTCCACCAAGGGTAGGAATCCTCTGTTGGTGGCGGCTGACGTTTACCGTCCGGCGGCTATCGAACAGCTCAAAGTGCTGGGACAGAGTATAGATGTGCCCGTGTACAGCGAGGAGGAGAACAAGAATCCGGTAGAGATTGCGCGCAATGCCATTTCATACGCCAAGAGCCATCACTATGACCTAGTGATAGTCGACACGGCAGGTCGTCTGGCTGTGGATGAGCAGATGATGAACGAGATTGCCGCAATAAAGGAAGCCATTCGCCCCCAGGAGACTCTATTCGTGGTAGATGCCATGACGGGTCAGGACGCGGTGAACACCGCCAAGGAATTTAATGACCGTCTGGATTTTGACGGCGTTGTCCTGACCAAACTGGACGGCGACACACGTGGCGGCGCGGCTCTCTCCATCCGCACTGTGGTGAACAAGCCCATTAAGTTCATCGGCTCGGGCGAGAAGCTGGAGGATGTCCAGGAGTTCAATCCCGAAGGCATGGCAAGCCGTATTCTCGGCATGGGAGATATTGTGGAACTTGCCACCCGCGCCCAGCAGATTTACGACGAGAAGGAGGCCAAGAAACTGGAGGAGAAAATACGTAAAAACAAGTTCGACTTCGAGGATTTCTACAAGCAGATACAGCAAATCAAGAAGATGGGTAACCTCAAGGACCTGGCCTCTATGATTCCGGGTGTGGGTAAAGCTATAAAGGATATAGATATAGATGACAATGCTTTCAAGAGCATCGAGGCCATAATCAATTCCATGACCCCGTATGAGCGTCACAATCCGGAAATCATAAACTCTTCGCGCCGGCAGCGTATAGCCAAAGGTTCCGGCACCGGAATACAGGAGGTGAACCGTCTGCTGAAGCAGTTCGAGGAGACTCGCAAGGTGATGAAGATGGCCACGACCAAGAATCCCATGAAGATGATGCGCCAGATGCGTCAGGCTCAGAAAGCGCAGAAACACATGCGCTGACAATAGAAATATTTATTTCATAAACGTTTGTAATTATGATACTTATAGACGGAAAGCATACAGCGGACGTTATAAAGAAAGAGATAGCCGCCGAGGTAGCCGCCATGGTAGCGGCCGGCGAGCGTCCGCCCCACCTGGCGGCGGTATTGGTAGGCCATGACGGCGGCAGCGAGACCTATGTGGCCAATAAGGTCAAGGCCTGCGAGATGTGTGGCTTCAAGAGCAGCCTGCTCTGTTTCGATGATGACATAACAGAGGAACAGCTCCTTTCCGAGATAGAAAGACTCAACGACGACCCCGATGTGGACGGCTTCATTATTCAGCTTCCCCTGCCTCGCCATATTGACGAGCAGAAGGTGACGGAGGCTGTGAATCCAGCCAAGGATGTGGATGGTTTCCATCCCGTGAACGTGGGCAAACTGAGCATCGGCCTGCCCTGCTTCAAGAGCGCCACTCCCTCGGGAATAATCGACTTGCTGGAGCGTTACAATATCCCGACTCGCGGCAAACATGCCGTAATCTTAGGACGCAGCAACATAGTGGGCAAGCCTATCGCTTCGCTGCTGATGCAGAAGGCTCAGCCGGGCAACTGCACCGTTACAGTCTGTCACAGCGCTACCCCTAATATAAAGGAGATCTGCAGCGAGGCCGATATTATCGTCGCCGCCCTGGGCAGTCCCATGTTTGTGAAGGAGGATATGGTCAAGGAGGGAGCTGTGGTCATAGATGTGGGCACTACCCGTGTGCCTGACTCCACCCGCAAGAGCGGTTTCCGCCTGTGTGGCGATGTGGACTTCGAGCATGTGGCTCCCAAATGCTCCTACATCACTCCCGTGCCGGGGGGCGTAGGTCCCATGACCATCTGCTCCCTTATGAAGAATACGCTTCAGGCCCGTAAGCAGGCCAAGCGCTGAAACAGTCATGAAGAGGGTCGGTATCTTCTCGCTGGGCGCATTGTGTCTGATGTGCTCCTGTTCGCGCGCTGCCGTTCAGCCGGACAGCGCGGACTCTACGGCGCGGATTGAAGAGCTTGCCTCCGGTCCGGCTCAGGCTACCCTGCTTTTTGTGGGCGATGCCATGCAGCATCAGGCACAGCTGGACCGCGCACGCGAGTTAGGTGGCGGCGACAGTTGGGATTACACAGGTTATTTCACTTTGCTGGAGCCGGAGATAAAGGGCGCCGACTACGCGATTGTAAACCTCGAGACACCGTTAGGTGGAGGCAAGGGAGGCTATACCGGGTTCCCTTGCTTTTCCGCTCCGGACGAATTTGCCGTCGCCCTGAAAGATGCCGGCTTTGACCTCTTCCTCACAGCCAATAACCATACTCTGGACCGTGGAGACTACGGGTTGCGCCGCACTCTATCGACCCTTGATTCCCTCAAGGTGGACCATATAGGCACATACCGTGATAAGGCCGAGAGAGAAAAACTTGTTCCATTTGTCCGCGAAGTAAACGGAATCCGCATAGGATTCCTGAACTATTCCTATGGCACCAACGGCATCGCGGCCAGGGATGGCGCCGAGGTATCGCTTATAGACAAAGAGACAATGGCCCGCGAGATGAAAAAAGCCCGCGAAGCCGGTGCTGAACTGCTCGTGGTCATGCCTCATTGGGGTGTGGAATATGTACTGAATGAGAACGCGCAGCAGCGCGATTTGGCCCGGTATCTGATAGACCAGGGCGCCGATTTGATTATAGGAAGCCATCCTCATGTGGTACAGCCCATGAGGGTTGTACGCTCAGACAGGTATGACAAGGATGTGCTTGTAGTCTATAGCTTGGGTAATTTCGTCTCCAACATGAAGACTGGCGATACACGTGGCGGCGCCATGGTCACAGTCGTGGTGGAGCGAGACGCACAGGGCGACGCACACTTCAGTTCCGCCGCATACGACACATTCTATGCCGCCAAGCCTGATGGTTCGGCACGCTCCAATTTCCGTGTGATACCGTCCTGGCACGCCTCTGAAATTCCGGTCTCTCAACGCGGTTGGTGGAATACCTTCGACTCCTCGGCGCGTCGTCTCTTCTCTCGCGAGAACGTGAACGTGCCTGCTGCAGAACATAAGTAAGACAATCTCCCTTAAAAAGCCTTATATGGCTATCGGCAAGCTACTTGTAATAATAAATCCGAAATCAGGCACTCGCTCCCGGGCGGGACTGGAGGGTGTGGTGCGGGACATACTCGGGCCGCAGGCTGATATCGTGTACACCGAGCGGCCGGGCCATGCCTCCGAGCTGGCGCGCAAAGGCGCGTCCGACGGTTATAGGCGTATTGTAGCCATAGGTGGGGACGGAACTGTCAACGAGACTGCCTGCGGTCTTGTCGATACGGGTGTACCCATGGCTATAGTCCCTTTCGGAAGCGGGAATGGCCTGGCCCGACATTTGCATATATCCATGAAGCGGGAGGCGGCATTGCGCCTGGCTGCGTCCGGCAAGGAGGTGGATATAGACAGCGGCATAGTGGGAGAGCGCCGTTTTTTCTGCACTATGGGGGTAGGCTTCGATGCCCAAGTGAGCCATGAGTTCGCCAATGCCTCGCGGCGCGGAATGTTGACTTACTCTCGCATAGCTTTCGGCAACTTTCTGCATTATTCCCCTGAGGAGTACCGCATTGAGATAGACGGGTCTGTCTTTGATTTCAAGGCCTTTCTGGTGGCCGTGTGCAACGCTTCGCAATACGGCAACAACGCCTTCATCGCTCCCCACGCCTCAATGGCCGACGGATTGCTGGATGTGACTGTAGTAGAGGGAGGTAATCTCGGCAGCCTGGCCACTGCCGGAGTGCGCCTCTTCACACAGAAACTGGACCGCAGCCACATAGTACACATTTTGCGTGGCAGCCATATAGTCATAACCCGGCAGGGGGCCGGTCCCGGACATATCGACGGCGAGGCCGTGGATTTCCCTGCGGTGCTGGATATAGCCTGCCGTCCCAAGTCATTGCGTGTAGTGGTGCCGGAGGAACTGCAGGTACCCCGTAATTGACCGTGCCATACCGACGATAAGAGAGAGCTATGATTTAGAGGTCGCTTATAATTTATCAGGCTTGGAAGCGCTTTGGTGTCTCCGTATTTGTCTAATTGATAGGTGGATGTGTCAAATATGTTTTATAACATATTTTTAGAAGCTGTTTTTGGGGTAAAAATTGTGCCGAAAAAGTTGCGGGGTACGTAAAAAGGTTGTAATTTTGAGCCGAATTTCAAGGGGTGAGGTAAAGGACTTTCCCCGGGCAAGGATGCCATGAACATCCGTATAAGCCCGCAAGGATGGTTCCAGGCCGGAATGGATTCCCCTGCAATATCCTGACAGAATAAGAAACTAATAGAAAACCCATAAATCTCTATTACCTATGAACATTAATGAAATCATGGCCAATCTTGAGGCCAAGCACCCTGGCGAGAAAGAATATCTCCAGGCAGTGAAAGAGGTACTTCTCTCAGTAGAAGAGGTGTACAACCAGCATCCTGAATTTGAGAAGGCTCGTCTCATTGAGCGTATGGTAGAGCCCGACCGTATCTTCACATTCCGCGTTACTTGGGTAGACGACAAGGGTGAGGTACAGAACAACATAGGTTACCGCGTACAGTTCAACAACGCCATTGGCCCTTACAAAGGCGGTATCCGTTTCCACGCTTCCGTGAACCTGTCCATTCTGAAGTTCCTCGGTTTCGAGCAGACTTTCAAGAACGCGCTGACCACACTCCCCATGGGTGGCGGCAAGGGTGGTTCCGACTTCTCCCCCCGTGGCAAGAGCGACGCTGAAATCATGCGTTTCTGCCAGGCTTTCATCCTGGAACTGTGGCGTAACCTCGGTCCCGACCGCGACGTTCCCGCCGGTGATATAGGTGTAGGCGGCCGTGAGGTCGGTTATATGTACGGTATGTACAAGAAACTCGCCCGCGAGAACACAGGTACATTCACAGGCAAGGGCCTGAGCTTCGGTGGTTCACGTATCCGTCCCGAGGCTACCGGTTATGGCGCAATCTACTTCGTACAGAACGTTCTGAAGCAGAACTGGAACGAGACTATCGAGGGCAAGACAATCGCTATCTCCGGTTTCGGTAACGTAGCTTGGGGCGCTGCCAAGAAGGCTACAGAGCTCGGTGGTAAGGTAGTTACCATCTCCGGCCCCGACGGTTACATCTACGACCCCGCAGGTCTCAACGAGGAGAAAATCAACTATATGCTGGAGCTCCGCGCTTCCGGTAACGACATCGTAGCTCCCTACGCTGAGAAGTTTGCCGGCTCACAGTTCTTCCCCGGCCGCAAGCCCTGGGAGCAGAAGGTAGACATCGCTCTTCCCTGCGCAACTCAGAACGAGCTCGGTGGCGAGGATGCCAAGGCTCTCGTCGCCAACAAGGTTCAGATGTGTGCCGAGGTTTCCAACATGGGTTGCACACCCGAGGCAATCGACACATTCATCGCCAACAAGATTATCTATTGCCCCGGTAAGGCTGTTAACGCCGGTGGTGTAGGTGTATCCGGTCTCGAAATGAGCCAGGATGCCGAGCACCTGCAGTGGAGCGCCGAGGAGGTAGATGCCAAGCTGCACGAGATGATGAACTCCATCCACGCTGCTTGCGTTGAGTATGGCACACAGGCTGACGGCTACATCAACTACATGAAGGGCGCTAACATCGCCGGCTTCATGAAGGTTGCTGACGCTATGCTCGGTCAGGGTATCATCTGATAACACCTAATTAAAGATAGAAAAGGAGTCACCGCTTCTGCGGAGGCTCCTTTTTTACGTGTGTCAGTGATGCCTGTAAAAGCAGCGAGACAGTAATCCGTCGCTATTTAGCGTGGCGAGTTGTGATTTTGGATTATTTTAGTTAATTTTGTACTCTATTGATGAGACAGTCTCCAAACAGTCTCTTGATTACTGTTTCTGTATCATTTACAGTTTCTTAAGGTTTGCCCGTTTTTTCAGATGAAGTTTTGCGATATAATCGGACAGGAAAAGGTGAAATCGCGTCTTCGCGATATGGTGGATGGCGACCGGTTGCCTCATGCGTTGCTGCTGCATGGGCCTGCGGGTGTCGGCGCATTGGCCATGGGGCGTGCGTTGGCGCAGTATGTACATTGCCGAAACCATGTTGACGGTGACAGCTGTGGCGTGTGTCCGGCATGTCTACAGCATCAGAGCCTGAACAACGCCGACATGTACTTTGTTTACCCGATAGTCAAGAAAAAGAGCGAGGGGCTGATACTCAGCGGCGATTATGCACCGGAGTGGCGTGAGTTCATAGAGCGCGGCCCGTATGCCTCTTGGGAGGACTGGATCGAGTCAAGCAAAGCGGGCAATTCGCAGCCGGCCATCTATGTGGACGAAAGTGCCGAGATAGTGCGGCGTATGAATATGTCCAGCTATTCGGCCCGTTACAAGATAGTGTTGATGTGGCTGCCTGAGCGTCTCCAGTCCGAAGCGGCCAATAAGCTGCTGAAGATAATAGAGGAACCTTTTGCCGACACCTTGTTTATCCTTGTGAGCAACGATGTCTCCGCCATTCTTCCGACCATCTACTCGCGTACTCAGAGGGTGGAGCTTCCCCTCCTTGGAATAAACGAGATAGCTTCGGCCTTGGAGCGGGACTACGGGATGGATTCTACGGCTGCATACTCTGTGGCCGTACGGAGCGAGGGTAGCATGACCACGGCTATCGCTCTGACGGGTACTGATGGAGAACATGCCGGTTTTGCCCGGCTGTTCCGTGAAATGATGCGTCGCGCATATTCTCGCGATGTGAAGAAATTGAGGGAAACAGCCGATGAAATAGCCGGTATGGGACGGGAGAAGAGCCGCCGCTACCTGGCATATTGCTGCGATATGGTGCGCGAGAATTTTGTCTACAATATGCGGGTGGCGTCCCTGCTGAACATGGACAGGGAGGAGATGGACTTTTCGTACCGATTCGCCCCGTACATAAATGCGGCCAACGCCGAGAGGATGCTGGACCTGTTCGGTACGGCTTCGGCAGACATAGCGCGAAACGCTTCTGCCAAAATAGTAATGTTCGACACCCTGTTGCAGCTGATAGTGCTTATTCTGACGAAGCCTGAAAGCTGAAACATATTTGATGTAAAATAAACTAAATATCAGAGAGATAATATGAAACCTACATTGTACATCCTGGCTGCCGGTATGGGCAGCCGTTACGGCGGTCTTAAGCAGCTCGACGGTCTGGGCCCGGCCGGCGAGACAATCATGGACTATTCCGTGTATGACGCATTGCGTGCCGGATTCGGCAAGATAGTGTTTGTAATCCGCCACGACTTCGAGCAGGACTTCCGCGAGAAGGTACTTTCCAAATATGAGGGCCATGTGCCCACAGAGGTAGTGTTCCAGAGCATCGATGCGCTGCCCGTGGGCTATACCGTGCCCGAAGGACGTACCAAACCCTGGGGTACAAACCATGCCGTACTCATGGGCAAGGATGCCATTAAAGAGCCTTTTGCAGTCATCAACGCTGACGATTACTACGGTGCCGAGAGTTTTCAGCTTCTGGCAGACTTCCTGCGTAGTGTGGAGGGCAAGAAGAATGAATACTGCATGATTGGTTTCCGCATCGAGAACACTCTGAGCGAGAACGGCGGTGTGAGCCGAGGCCTGTGTGAGGTGAGCTGCGACGGCTATCTGACGGGTGTAAATGAGTGCCACGGCATACGGATGAAGGACGGCAAGCTGATACAGCTTGTGGACGGTGAGGAGAAACCCTTCCCGGAGGGCGCATCCGTGAGCATGAATATGTGGGGCTTCACTCCCGACTATTTCGAGTACTCACAGGAGGCACTGCTGAAGTTCCTGGCTGAACACGGCAACGAGCTGAAGAGCGAGTACTACATCCCCACAGTGGTTAACGACCTGATTAACTCCGGCACAGTGACCCTGAAAGTAATACAGACCCCGAGCCGTTGGTTCGGCGTTACATTCGCCGCTGACCGTCCGGCCACAGTGGAGCGTTTCGCCGCCTTGGCCAAAGAGGGCATATATCCGACACCTTTATTCAAAAATTAATGCTATGGCAACAAAAATCTTAGTGACAGGCGGTACCGGCTACATCGGTTCCCACACAGTGGTAGAGCTGCAGAGCGCAGGCTACGAGGTAGTTATAATTGACAATCTGAGTAACTCAAATATCGGTGTGCTGGACGGCATCGAGGCTATCAGCGGTGTCCGTCCCGCCTTCGTGGAGGGGGATGTCACCGACCGCGATACGGTGAAGAAGCTCTTTGAGGAACATCCGGGCATCAAAGGAATCATCAATTTCGCAGCCTCCAAGGCCGTAGGCGAGAGTGTGGAGAAGCCGCTTCTCTATTATCGCAACAACCTTGACTCTCTGATGAATCTCCTGGAGTTTATGCCTGAGTTCGGCGTTAAGGGAATTGTGTTCTCCTCCTCATGCACCGTCTACGGAGAGCCGGATGTCAATCCTATTGACGAGACAGCCCCCATAAAGCCCGCCACGTCTCCCTATGGCAACACCAAGCAGATAAGCGAGGAGATAATCACCGACTATATACGCTCCGGCGCACCCATCAAGAGTATCCTGCTGCGTTACTTCAACCCGGTGGGGGCGCATCCCAGCGCCCTCATAGGCGAGCTGCCCCTGGGCGTGCCCAACAATCTGGTGCCCTACCTTACCCAGACAGCGGCCGGTCTGCGCAAGGAGCTTACAGTGTTCGGCGATGACTACAATACGCCTGACGGCAGCTGTATCCGCGACTTTATTGATGTCGTGGACCTGGCCAAGGCCCATGTGGCGGCCATACACCGTATGCTTGACAAGGAGGACACCGATGCCGTGGAAGTGTTCAATCTCGGCACGGGGCGCGGTGTGTCCGTGCTTGAGCTGATAGACAGCTTCGAGCGTACTACAGGAGTAAAGGTACCCTATAAGATAGGTCCGCGCCGTGCCGGCGATATCGAGCAAATCTGGGCCATTCCCACCAAGGCCAACGAAGTGCTCGGCTGGAAGGCGGAAGTGCCTATTGACGAAACCATGCGCAACGCATGGGCATGGCAGTGCCACCTGGCTGAAAAGTAAATCCATCCCCATACAAACAAAAGCCGTTGGTTTTCGTACTCCCTAAAAGTACGGAAACCAACGGCTGAATTATTGGGATGCGGTGGGTGTCAGACGCTGCATAGAGCCTTGTAAGGGCAATAGCGGCAGGGG
>URIC01000042.1 GCA_900547755.1 uncultured Bacteroidales bacterium | reverse complement strand
CTGCAGCTCTTCGAGACCGCGGATACCGCCTACGAAGTCAATGCGCTTGTCGCTGCGGAGGTCGGTGATGCCCAGGATATCGCGCAGGATGAGGTTGGAGCTTACTGTAACGTCAAGGACACCGATGGGGTCTTTGTCGTCGTAAGTGCCTTCCTTGGCCGTGAGGCTGTACCATTCGCCGTCCAGGTAGAGGGCGAAGTTGTGGAGTGCGTTGGGGTGATAAATCTCTTTGCCTTTCTTCTCTACGATGAAGTTCTCGGCTACCTTGTCCAGGAACTGGGCGGGAGTGAGGCCGTTGAGGTCGCGGACTACGCGGTTGTAGTCAATAATCTTGAGGTGGCTTGCGGGGAAGGCTACGGCCAGGAAGTAGTTGTACTCCTCTTTGCCGGTGTGGTTGGGGTTATTCTTGGCCTTCTCGGCGCCTACAAGGGCGGCGGCGGCGCTGCGGTGGTGACCGTCGGCGATGTAGAGGTTGGGGATGGCTGCGAATTCCTCGGTAATCTTATTGATGGTCTCTTCGTCTTCGATTACCCAGAAAGTGTGGCCGAAACCGTCGGGAGCTATGAAGTCGTACTCGGGAGTGCCGGCTGTCACCTTGTCGATAATCTCCTGCAGACCCTTGTTGTCGGGGAAAGCGAAGAATACGGGTTCTATGTTGGCATTGTTCACGCGCACGTGTTTCATGCGGTCTTCCTCTTTGTCGCGGCGGGTCAGCTCATGCTTTTTGATACGGCCTTCCATGTAATCGTCCACCCAAGCGGCGACTACGAAACCGTACTGAGTGCGGCCGTCCATAGTCTGGGCGTAGATATAGTATTTCTCCTTATTGTCCTGTACGAGCCATCCCTGCTTCTGGAAGTTGTTGAAGTTCTCTACGGCCTTCTTGTAAACGGCGGGGTCATGCTCGTCAAAGCCGGGCTCGAAGTCAATCTCGGGTTTGATGATGTGGTAGAGGGATTTGGGGTTGCCTTCAGCTTCGGCGCGGGCTTCCTCGGAGTTAAGCACGTCGTAGGGGCGTGAAACTACTTCTTCTACCATGGACTTGGGGGGACGTACCCCTTTGAAAGGTTTTACTCTTGCCATTTTGTTTTTGGTATTATGTTGATTTTATGGAAAATATATCGGATTATTTTTTCAGTTCGATGGTCTGCTCGCGGTCCGGGCCTACGCTGACGATGCAGACGGGCACGCCCAATTCCTTCTCCAGGAAAGCGAGATAGCTGTTGAACTCGGCGGGGAACTGTGAGGGGTCAGTCATCTTTGTCATGTCGGTTTTCCAGCCGGGGAACTCGGTGTAGACGGGTTCTATGGGCAGGGTGTTCACATCGAATGGGAAGCGGTCGGTCTCCCGGCCGTCGATGCGGTAAGCGGTGCAGGCTCTGATGGTGTCGAAACCGTCCAGCACATCGCTCTTCATCATTATCAGCTTGGTGACTCCGTTGACCATAATCGCGTATCTGAGCGCTACGAGGTCAATCCATCCGCAGCGTCTTTCGCGTCCTGTCACTGCTCCGTACTCATGGCCGAGGTCACGCAGTTTCTGGCCTGTCTCGTCGAAAAGTTCGGTAGGGAAGGGGCCGCTTCCCACTCGGGTGCAGTAAGCCTTGAATATGCCGTAGACATCGCCTATGCGTCGGGGAGCCAGGCCCAGGCCCGTGCATGCGCCGGCGCTGATTGTGTTGGATGATGTGACAAAGGGATATGAGCCGTAGTCCACATCGAGCATGGTTCCCTGAGCGCCCTCGCAGAGTACGCTCTTGCCTTGGTCGAGGAGGGCGTTTATCTCGTATTCGGAGTCGATGAGGGGATATTCCTTGAGGTATTCCACCGCCTCCAGCCATTGCTTTTCCAGCTCGTCCACGTCGGTGTCGCCACCGAGGTCCTCAAGCATACGGATGTGGCGCGCTTTGGCGGCGGCGTATTTGGCGTCGAAGTCGTGGAGCAGGTCGCCCACGCGCAAGCCGTTGCGGGAAATCTTATCCGTGTATGTGGGGCCTATGCCTTTGCCGGTGGTGCCGATTTTTCCGGCGCCTTTGAGGGCTTCGTTGGCGGCGTCAAGGCGACGGTGCGTGGGCAGGATGAGGTGGGCCTTCTTGGAGATGCGCAGTATTTTCTTAAGGTCTACGCCGCTCTTCTCCAGGGCTTTTGCCTCATCGGCGAAGAGCAGGGGGTCCAGCACTACGCCGGAGCCTATGAAATTTGCGTTCTCGTTTTGGAAGACACCGGACGGAATGGAACGGAGTACATATTTCTTACCCTCGAACTCAAGGGTATGGCCGGCGTTGGGGCCGCCTTGAAATCTTGCCACCGCGTCGTAACGGGGGGTTAGCACGTCCACTACTTTTCCTTTGCCTTCGTCTCCCCACTGGAGACCCAGAAGCACGTCTGCTTTCATTTTATGCGATAATGTTTTAGCCCGCATGACAGCGGGTCCGGTTAATTGTCGTCAGAGTCAGCCTCGGCGCAAGCGCTGCACAAGCCGTAGATGTAGGCCGAGAGGTGAGTAGGCCTGAAGCCGGCATATCGTCCGGGACTGAGCAGGGAGTTGATTTCGGGGGCGGACTGCTGTTCCTCCACCTTGCCGCAGCGGTTGCAGATAAGATGCAGGTGCGAGCCGGTGGCGCGCTCGAACAGGGCCTCGCCGCCTGCGCTGCCGAAGTGGTGGCGGCGCAGCACTCCGCAGTCTTCAAGCAGGCCTATGGTATTGTATACCGTGGCACGGCTTACATGATAACCGTCGTTCTCCAGCACGCAGTGCAGGTCTTCGGCACCGAAGTGTCCGCGAAGTGTCCATGCGGCTTTCAGGACCGCGAAGCGTTCCTGGGTTTTGCGCAGGTGTTTATCCTCCAGCCACCGGTTGAAGGTCTTCACTGCCTGTATGTAGCTTTCCTGGCCGGTCATGTGTCTGACATTGTTGTCGCCGCAGGACCATAAGGCCCTACGACACTGCAAAATTACAAAACTTAACCGACATTACAAAACGAAAAGCGCACGAACCCCTGTTTGTAAGTTTGAGGCGATATCAGGAGTGTGCCCGGATATATCCGGGCACACTCCTGATATCGGTTTTACGGTTGTCTCAGTTGTCGTCGACGCGGCGTAAAGTGAGAATACACTGGCCTTGGGCGTCCAGCAGGTCTACCGAGGCGGTATTTACGGGACGGGCCACTGTAACCTCTTCGAGAGCCACGAGCAGAGAGGTCTCCAGTTCGATGTCCGGACACATCATGCGGGTGGTGGAAAGGTTGGTGAAGGTGAGGGCGCCGGGGCTGAGCATATCGGGAATCAGGGTGCCGTTCAGTATGTTGCAGCCCGTGTTGCCATGTATTTTCTGCTCCTCCACATCTATTACGAGCTTGATGTCCGGCTTGTCGACAGGTGTCCGGCCGAGGGCTGACACTGTCCATGTGCCGTTCAGGAACTCGTAGTTCTGATGCACGAGGGTCATCAGTGGCTTGTAGTCGGCGGAGAGCAGAGTCACTTTGTAGAGGAGGTTCTCTCTGCTCCAGGTGTAGTGCCTTGTGAAGCCGAGGGCCTGATTGATGTCTGTCTCGGAAAGTCCCTCGGTGGCGCACAGGCGCATTGTGGTGGCAAGTTCGGAGAATGAGAGAGTGGAGTCCGCGGGATTGGAAGTGTATGAGCCGTTCAGCACGTTGCAGCCATTGTTGCCGTACACGCGGTGTGTCTCGGTCTCGAACTTCAGGTATGGCGGTTCCTCGCCCACGGCCTTTTTGCCGCCCACTTCGGCGATGGCCCAATAGCCTCCTATAGCGCCATGTTCCAGAGCCTTGGACCTGTATTCGGCATTAGAGGCGGGAGTGGTCACCGTCTCGCGGTCAGAGGGGAGCTGGGCTTCTGTCTTTACATTTTTCTGCATCAGAGAGCAGGAGGTAAGCGCTGCCGAGGCGAGGGCGAGCGCCGTTATAAGGGATAAGTCGGATTTCTTCATATCTTAACGGTGTTTTTAATTTGAGTCTGTAACAGTGAAAAAGTTTAATAAGAGAGTTTCTTAATCGCCCCAATGGCGACGGAGCGGATATTCGGAGGGTCGGAACAGGAGCCTCAGGGAGGTGGAATAAGTGAGGTAGTTCCAGCACCAGGTTATAAAGACAGTCAGTTTGTTGCGCATCCCCAGGATGGAGATAAGGTGTATGCCCATCCAGGCCCACCAGGCAATGCGTCCTGAAATGACATGTCCCCTGATGTTTGCCACCGCACGGTTCTTGCCTACGGTGGCCATGCTCCCCTTGTCTTTGTAGACGAAAGGCTTCGGGGGATTGCACCCGTTAAGGTTGTCGGCCAGCCGGCGGGCCATCTGAATGGCTACCTGTGCCACCTGCGGATGCCCATGGGGCGCTTCCGGGGTCATGCAGAGGGCTATGTCTCCGATGGCGTATACATCCGTGAGTCCTTTTACCGCGCAGAAAGGGTCGGTAAGTATACGTCCTCCGTGGCCTATGGTTTCCGGGGGGAGTCCGGGCATCGGCTCGCCTGTTATTCCTGCGGTCCATATCAGTGTTTCCCAATATTCCGAAGAACCGTCGGCAAAAGTGACCGTTTTGTCCTTGTAGTCCTTCATGACCGTGTTCAGCCGCACTTCCACCATCAGGCTGCGCAGATATTCGACAGCCTTGGCTCCGGCCTTCGCCTCCATGGAGGAAAGAAGTCCGTCACTGCCCTCCACCAACACGATGCGTACCTCGTCCGGTTCCAATTCCGGATATTCGCGCGGCACTATATCCTTCTTCATTTCGCCGAGCGCGCCGGCTATCTCCACGCCGCTGGGGCCGCCGCCCACTACAAGGAAACTGAGCAGCTCGCGGCGACGGGCCGGGTCTTTACAGATAGCTCCGCGCTCCAGACGGTCCAGGATTTCATCGCGGGTGTGGGAAGCCTCGGCAATGGTCTTGATGCCGAAGACACTCTGCCGTAGAGCGTCTATGCCGAAAAAGTTGTTGGTACAGCCGGCGGCAATCACCAGTTTGTCGTAGGTTATCGTCTCGTAGCCGGTAGTGACGGTCTTGTTCCGGGTATCGATGTCATGGATGTGGCCCATGTGGTAAGATATGTCCTTGCCATGGCGTTTGAACTCGCGACGTAGCGGAAAGGCTATGGAGGAAGCGTCCAGGCCTGAAGAGGCCACCTGATAGAACAGAGGGGGAAAGCCGTGGAAATTGTTGCGGTCCACGACCTTTACCCCGAACTTCTCAGGGTCAAGGCGTTTGGCGAGATTCAGCCCTGCGAATCCGCCACCTATTATTACTATTTGCTGCCGTGAGTCCATACTACTTGTATAACGGCGACGCCGCTCTTTGGTTCAACGGCAGAGGCGCGAGTGCAGCAGATTCACGAATTCATGATTCTTGATTCCCCAGGAGGGAGCAGCAAGCAGCTGAGGCGGGCATTGGGCGGTGAAGCGCTCTATGGCCGTGGTGCGGGGCACGAGGGATATAATGTCGCGGCAGAGGCTGATGTATTCCTCCAGCGAGAATGTGCGGAAGTCGGGAAAATCCTCAAATCCGGAGGGGAGGGGCAGTCCGTTCTGAAGGGCGTTCCATATTTCCCACAGAGCGGTTCCTTTCACCACCTGAAGCTGGTGGAATTTGAGAATGTCTATGCCCCGGGCGCAGATGAGGTTTACGGTATGGAGCATCATCTGAAGAGACTCGCCGGGGAGTCCCATAATGAGGTGGGCTCCGGTGCGGATGCCTGCATGGCGGGTGGCGGCTATGGTCTCCAGGGCACATTCGGCTGTATGTCGGCGCCGGATTAGGTCGAGTGTAGTGTCATGCAGGGACTCCACCCCGTATTCCACGATTACGGGGACACGGGAGCGGTTCACCTCGGCGAGGTAGTCAAGCAGGGCAGGGGGCATACAGTCGGGACGTGTGCCTATGACCAGTCCCACTGTTCCGGGGCAATAGAGGGCCTCCTCGTAGGCCGCCTGCAGTTCCGCTAAGGGGGCGTGAGTGGATGTGTAGGCCTGAAAATAAGCCAGATACTGCATTGAGGGATACTTGCGGGCGAAGAAACGCCTGCCCTGCTCTATCTGGGCGCGTACCGACCCGGCAGTGTGGCAATAAGAGGGGGAAAAGGCGCTGTTGTTGCAATAGATACAGCCGCCCCGACCCAATGTGCCGTCCCGGTTGGGGCAGTTATGGCCGGCGTCAATGGATATTTTCTGCACCTTGACCCCGGGGAACAAGCGGGTCAGGAAGTCCGAATATTCAGTGTAAAAACGTCCCACGCCACCTTTCAGATTTTGTCGGAACGGCGCAGTAACAGCGCGTCGAGCAGCACCAGTGCCCCCATAGCCTCCACCACCGGTACCGCGCGAGGTACCACACAGGGGTCATGGCGTCCGGTCATGGATAAGACAGTGGCTTCACCTCGGTCATTCACCGTCTGTACAGGTTGCATGAGTGTGGGGGCGGGCTTGAAGGCTACGGAGAAGCAGATGTCCATGCCGTTGGATATTCCGCCCTGGATACCCCCTGAGAAGTTGGTGCGGGTGGTTACGGGGTCTCCCGGCACAAAGATGTCCGCTGTTTCGGCTCCCGTGGCTGTGGCGGCAGCGAATCCGAGTCCATATTCAAAACCCTTGGCAGCAGGTATGCTCAGCATGGCTGAGGCGAGCATAGCCTGGAGCTTTCCGTAGAGGGGTTCGCCCAAGCCGGCGGGCACACCGGTGACTGTGCAGCTTACCATGCCACCCACAGTGTTGCCGGCTGCCTGTGCATCTTCTATCTGTCGGCGCATCAGCTCGGCGGCACTCTTGTCCGGGCAGCGCACCGGGGAGGCGTACACATAGGCAGGAGTGGGGTTGTCGCACCGCCAGCTCACATCGCCTATCGCCGAGGTGTAGGCACAGATGTTTATGCCCCGGCGTGCAAGCACTTGGGCAGCTATGGCCCCGGCGGCCACGCGGCAGGCCGTCTCGCGCGCAGAGGCACGTCCGCCACCCCGGAAATCGCGTATGCCATACTTGGCCTGATAGGTGTAGTCGGCATGATTGGGACGGAAGGTGTGGCGCAGCTGTTCGTAGTCGGAGGAACGGGCGTCGGAGTTGGTGATAAGGAAACCTATAGGAGTGCCGAGGGTCTTCCCCTCGAATATGCCGGAGAGAAGCTGCACTTTGTCGGATTCGCGGCGGCGCGACCCTATGGCATCCCCGCCGGGACGACGACGGTCAAGCGCCGCCTGCACCGACGCCGGGTCTATGGGTTCGCCGGCGGGCATACCGCACAGTACACCCCCTATGGCGGGGCCGTGGCTCTCTCCGAATGTGGTGAGGGTGAGGATATGGCCGAAAGTATCCATTTTCAGACGCAGATGTCGGCAGGTGTAGCTTTAATGTACTCAACCAGTTGACGCGGATTGACGCAGAGTTGCAGGCCGCGTACCCCGGCGGAGATGAAGAACTCCTCTAAGTCCATAGCTTCCTGTTGCACGAATGTGGGAAACGGCTTCTTCATGCCCAAGGGGGAGCAGCCGCCCCGTATGTATCCGGTGGTGGGAAGCAAGTCCTTCATGTGTATCATCTCGGCCTTTTTGTTGCCGCTGACTTTGGCCGCCTTCTTGAGGTCCACTTCGCGGTTGCCGGGCACCACGCATACGAAGTGGCCGGTGGCGTTTCCGTGCAGCATCAGTGTCTTGTACACACAGTTGATGTCCTCGCCCAATTCAGCGGCCACATGGTCGGCTGCCAGGTTGTCCGGGTCTACGGTGTAGGGCACCAGACGGTAAGCTATTTTGGCGCGGTCAAGCAGTCGCGCGGCGTTGGTCTTTTGTATTCCGGCCATTTCGCAAACGTGTCTATCGGTCCATGGTCACGAGGAGTTCCTCGTTGGTGCGGGTCATCTCCATACGCTTCTTTATGAACTCCATTGCCTCGAGCGATGTCATGTCTCCCAGGTAATTGCGCAGAATCCACATTCGGTTCAGGATTTCCTGGTTCAGCAGCAAATCCTCGCGACGGGTAGAGGAGGATATGATGTCCACGGCGGGGAAGATGCGCTTGTTGGAGAGTTTGCGGTCCAGTTGCAACTCCATGTTGCCGGTGCCCTTGAACTCCTCGAAAATCACTTCGTCCATTTTGGAGGAGGTCTCCGTCAGGGCGGTGGCTATGATTGTGAGGGAGCCTCCCCCTTCTATGTTTCTGGCAGCGCCGAAGAAGCGTTTGGGTTTCTGTAGGGCGTTGGCATCCACGCCGCCTGACAGTATTTTGCCGCTGGCCGGCGAGACGGTGTTGTAGGCGCGTGCCAGACGGGTTATGGAGTCAAGCATAATCACCACGTCGTGGCCGCTCTCCACCAGGCGCTTGGCTTTCTCCAGGACGATGCCGGCAATCTTGACGTGGCGCTCGGCGGGCTCGTCGAATGTGGAGGCGATTACCTCGGCGTTGACCGAGCGGGCCATGTCTGTCACTTCCTCGGGTCGCTCGTCTATGAGAAGCATTATTATGTATGTCTCGGGATGATTCTCGGCTATGGCGTTGGCTATGTCTTTGAGCAAAATGGTCTTACCGGTCTTCGGAGGCGCAACAATCAGGGCGCGCTGACCTTTGCCTATCGGGGCGAACATATCTACCACGCGGGTGGAAATATTGCATGTACGGCCGGATGTCAGGTCGAATTTCTCTTCCGGGAACAGCGGCACGAGATGCTCGAAAGGTGTACGGTCGCGTACCAGCTCGGGGGGCAGACCGTTGATGAGGTCAATCTTGCAGAGAGGGAAGTATTTCTCCCCTTCGCGCGGAGGACGTATGCCGCCTTCCACTACATCGCCCTGCTTGAGGCCATAGCGCTTGATTTGGGCCTTGTCTACCAACACATCGTCAGGCGAGGCGAGGTAATTGTAATCGGAAGACCGCAGGAAGCCGTGGCCCTCGGGCACAATCTCAAGCACGCCGGAAGCGGTCAGGATGCCGTCGAAGTCAAAAATGGTCTCTTGCAGACGCATCTGTTTCTGCATCTGGCGTTGGGTCTGTTTGTTTTTCTTGGCCTGCTTGTTCTGCATCTGCTGAAGCTGCTGGGTGGCTTTCTTGCCCGGCTCGGCGATGAGGATGGGGGCCATGGCCGCGGCCTTTTCCGCCTCCTCGCGTTCCTCGCGGCTACGGGGCACGAATTTCTTGCCGACTACCCGGGCCTTGGGGAAGAAGCTGTCCAGGGATGTGGTGGCGTGGTGATGCTGGGTCTGTTCGTTTTGCGGTTGATCGAGGTCGTTTTCCGACTCCGGTCCGGCAGCGACGGGTGGGGGCAACAGGGGTATATCCTGCTGAATCTCCGGCAGGGCCGATGGCGTCTTTGGCTGTTCAGAGGCGGGTTCGGGAGCAGGAATGGGAGTGACCTCCCCCTCGGGGAGCTGATTGGACAAGTCTGTTTCGGGTTTCTGATTCTTGGGCTTGCGGCCACGTTTCTTGGGTTGCGGGGGATTTTGGGACTGTTCCTCGGCCTGTGCCGCTGTCTGAGAGTCCGGAGTGCTTTCAGACAGCGGGGTTTCGGACTTACGGGGACGTCCGCGACGTGGTTTGGGGACCTCGGCGGTTTGTCCCTCTCCGGCAGTCTCGGCAGCCGGTGTGGCTTGTTTCTGTGGCTCTTTTTTGGCCTGGGCTTCAGTCTTCTCGTTTTTTTCGCCTTTTTTAGCACGAGGTTTGCGCTCACGGGCCGGCTTGGCCGCGAGTTTTTCCGCCTCCGCCTTGGCGAAGTCTATGGCTTGGTTTTCCAATATGTTATATGCCAGGTCTTGGGAGGAGGCGTTCTCGACCTTCTTGATACCCATATCGGTGGCAATCTGTCGCAGCCTGGTTTCATCCATGGCTGAAAGTTCATCAAAATTGTACATATAATATGTATAGGGTGTAAGGGTCTTCTATGCGGACCCTTTTTAAGATTATAGTAAGTGTGGTTTCCGTATTCCGGAAGTGCCCGATAAGGCTATAGCGGACATCAGGCGGGGAAGAGATAAGGTTTTTCGGTTAGAATACAATCTGTATTCACAAATTGTTCAACGTGGCTACGGGATAGCCATATATTGTTTAAAAATAGAGGGATTTAATAAAGGGTAGAGAGGAGGTTTTACTGACGGCCTTTGTCGGACATCCGCCGGACAGCGGCCATTTTTCGGAGGGCAAAGTTATAGAAAAAATCCGGAAGTGCCAAACTTTATTTATTTTCGTGTCGTTTTAAATCAAAAATCAACCCGGAAAATACATATAAGATATGGCCGATATAAAGAGCAAAGCAGCGAAAGAGATTCTTGCCAGGATGGAATTGCACGTAATGGCAGTGAAAGAAAATATAGTACGTCAGATGAAAGTGTCCGGATACGGAGCTGTTTTATGGAGCGAGAGCGTATTCGGTTCGTCGAATTATCCGTTGCTGACCGACAATGAGGGGCGCTCTCATAATGTACACGGATTGTACCTGAGCGATGAGGGACATGTCTCCGCCGTTATTGATTATCCTGCGAATGAGGATATTGTCGGCGTTAAGACCTATACGCCGCAGGAGGCCGGGAAGTTATTCTCTCCTTCGGCGCTGCTCAGTGCCGGCAGTCCCGAGGAATGGGATGTCATTGGCGACTGTTTTGTCACGGCCCTGACGGTACTGAAGGCGGAAAAGGCGGAGGGGCAGCCGTTGCCCTGGTGGTAAAACATCCTTTTCCCTTTGAAGTGATATTTTGTCAAAAATGACCGGGCCGTGCAATTTAACTCGCAAGGTCCGGTCATTTTTGACAAAATATCAAGCCTGGTGGGCGGGACGCAGCAGGTCGTTGACGGTTTTTACAGGATTGAAGGTGTCTGCCGGCACTTCCACAAAAATTGTGTTCCAGTCAGACATGGCGCCATTCCAGAGGCCCGGCAGCTCCAGCGCCTTTACATCCATGCCCTTCACGCTCTTTGAGGAGATGAAGCCTGTGTCGGGGTCCACGAAGTCAGCCAGTTCGTAATTCTCGCCTTCGATGTCGCGGATGCCGCATGCCAGGTCCACCGGGTTGAAATGAGTGGCATGACTCATAAGTTCGCGGCCTTCCGGCTTGCTTGTGTCAATCTGGGTGCTTTCCAGAATCTGCGGCTGGACTGTGCCGTCGGGACCGTAAGCCAGATATGGGCCTCCGCCCGGTTCACCCTCGTTGCGGACCATTCCGCAGACACGCAGCGGACGTGCTAATTTGCACACCAGATAGTCTGCCAGCTCCAGGTCCTCCATGTGTGCGGCGTCATCGCCGGTCACGCAAAGGGTGTCGCGCAGGTAATCCAGCATCTTGTCCATTTGCGGACGGGAGGGCAGACCTGCGCTCAGTTCTCCCAGATACCGGGCTATCTTGCGTTGGTTGGCCACCAGGACTCCGCCAATCACCTTTTTGTATTCGATAGTGGAATGTCGGCGTGAGTCGGGCACCACATTGTCTATGTTCTTGAGGAAAATGACATCGGCGTCAAGTTCCCCGAGGTTCTCTATCAGGGCTCCGTGTCCGCCGGGACGGAAATACAGTTCGCCGTCCAGACGGAACGGCTCGCCGTCAGGGCCGAGGGCCACTGTGTCGGTAGAAGGCTTCTGAACGCTGGTGGTGACGCAGAAAGTCACGCCGTACTTTTTGGCGAGTGTGGGAGCAGTCCGTGCAAGCACCTCCTCGAAGAGCGGTATATGGTTTTCGCTCAGAGTGAAATGCACATGTACACGTCCATCCTTGCCGGCCGCGTACTGTGCCCCTTCGGCCAGATGCTCCTCCATGGCGGTGCGGGGAGCATGGTCTGAGAAATGGAACTTGAGCAGCGCTTTGGGCAGAGCGCCGTAGTTCATGCCCTGCGGCTCCACAAGGGCCTTCACTACATCGCGGTGGCGTCCGGCGGCAAAGAGAGCGTCGACGTCCATTCCGTAAAGACCGCGACATGTGTCGTCCAGTTCGGCAAAGAAGGCAAAACGGTGTATGCCGTCGCAGAACTCGCTTATGAAGTCGGTGTCCGGCGTCAGGCTGTCGCCTGCTGCGAACTTGAAAAGATTCTTGAACATACGCGATGCGGCGCCACTGGCCGGAACCATCTTTATCACCTTGGCGCCGGAGGCGATGTATTTGTCCCACAGGTCCTGGTATTCGGCGCGTCGCTCGTCGGTAAGGGTCATTATTCCGTTGCCCGCTGTGGCCGGACCCTGTACGCGCAGATAGGGGAATCCGCACTTCAGACGGCGCAGTTCTTCGGCAAATTTATCTTCCGTGATGCCGCGGCGTTCCAACGACTCGCGGTCTTGCTGACTGATTTCCATAAGTGTTTGTAGGTTTGTTTTCTAATCCACAAATTTAGCAAAAATATCAATACGGAAAATGTGTTTTATAACATATTTTCGGGCGAGAAAATATTTATGGAAAAATTTCCGTAATTAGATTTTGATGCCTCACTTTGTTTTTGTAATTTTGTGCCTAAAATAGATGACACCGGAAATAGCCATAGAACATGAAGCCATAGTGCGTCGCGTAGACGCATCCGGCGGCCTGCTGGAAGTGGTGGTGGCGGATGCCGACGCAGGCGTTTGCGCCGGATGTGCCGCCGCCTCGTTATGCCGCAACAAAGGGGGTGGAGAGATACTTGTCTCTGTGGCGGATGCGACCCGTTTCAAGCCCGGCGACAGAGTGCGTATAGCCGCTGACAGCCGGATGCACCGCCGTTCAGTGTGGCTCATGCTCGGACTTCCCTGCCTGATGCTGGTAGTGCCCATGGTGGCGCTATGTATGGCCGGATGTCCCGAATGGGCGGCTTTCCTGGCAGGAATCAGTGCCTGTGTGATTACCTACTCTGTGCTATACGATATGCGCCGGCGTTTTGCCGGCAACCTTATATTCCGCATCGCGGATTGAATACGTCTGATACCAAAATCGACCTGATACAATTATATGGAAGTAATCTGGCATACTATTTTGCTGATGGGTGGCATAGGTGTACTTGCCGCCGCCGTGCTGTATTTTGTGGCACGCAAATTCTATGTGCATGAAGATGAGCGCATAGGCGAGATAGAGGCGTTGCTGCCGGGAGCCAATTGTGGCGCCTGCGGATATAAAGGCTGCCACGACTTCGCCTGTGCCTGTGCGTCGGCCACCTCTCTGGACGGGGTATATTGTCCCAGTTCCGGCTCCGACGGCATGGCCCGCATTGCCGAGGTGATAGGGCTGAAAGCCACCGGAGCTGTCACTAAAAGAGCCGTGGTGGCCTGCTCGGGTACTTGCAGCCTGCGTCCCGATGTGCGTCGCTACGACGGTGTGCGCCGTTGCGCCATCGAGGCCTCTTTCTGCGAGGGAGAGTCCGACTGCCCCTTTGGATGTCTGGGGTGTGGCGACTGTGTGGAGGCTTGTCCCTATGACGCGTTGCACATCGACCCCGAGACGGGACTCCCTGCCGTAGACATGGACAAGTGTGTGGGCTGCGGCAAGTGTTCCGCCGCCTGTCCCCGTGGAGTGATGCAGCTCGCCGCTATACCGGAGGGACAGTCATCCATTGTCTATGTGGCATGTAAGAACAAGGAAAAAGGAGCCCAGGCGATGAAGGAGTGCCAGGTAAGCTGCATAGGTTGCGGCAAGTGCCGCAAAGTTTGCCCCGCCGAGGCCGTGACGCTTTCCGGACCGCTCGCATTCATCGATGCCGACAAGTGTGTCCGCTGTGGCGCATGTCAGGAGGCTTGTCCCCGCAATACCATTCACACAGTCATTAATCCCCAGTAAGTATGTTAAAGACATTTCGCAAGGGTGGCATACATCCCGCAGACCATAAGCGCACAAGCGGCGTGCCCATAACTTCGCCGGTGAGTGCAGGAACGCTCACCGTTATGCTGAGCCAGAGCATTGGCGCGCCTTCGGTGCCTGATGTCAAGGCCGGGGACAAAGTGCTGGCCGGTCAGCTTATAGCCAAGGCCGGCGGTTACGTCAGCGCCGCGCTCCATTCCCCCGTCAGTGGCACTGTCAAGAAAATCACGCAGATACGCGATGTGGCCGGCTACCCGGCAGACGCTATCGAGATAACCCGTGACGCCGAACAGCTGGAGGTGGACGCTCTGGAGCCTATGGTTCTTGAGCGGCACTACGCTCCCGCCGACATCGTGGCCCGTGTGGCCGCCTGCGGCGTGGTGGGTCTGGGCGGTGCCACATTCCCCACTTCCGTCAAACTCTCTCCGGGCAAGGAATATCGCCCCGAGTTCGTGATTATCAACGGAGCGGAGTGCGAGCCGTGGCTTACCTGCGACGACCGCCTGATGCAGGAGCATCCTGATGAGGTGGTGCGCGGCGCCTGCTGGCTTATGAAAGCCGTCAAGGTGGACACCTGTTATATAGGCATCGAAGATAACAAACCTGAAGCCATCAGGGCCATGTCCGAGGCCGCCACACACCACAAGGGAGTGCAGGTGGTGGCTCTCAGAAAGAAATATCCGCAGGGTGGCGAGAAGCAGCTGATAGATGCTGTTCTGGGCCGCTGTGTGCCTCCCGGCTCTCTGCCCGTGTATGTAGGCGCTATCGTCGACAATGTGGCTACGGCCTATGCCGTATGGCAGGCTTGCGAGAAGGGTGTGCCCCTCACCTCCAGGGTGGTAACCGTCACCGGTCCCGACCTTACGAATCCCGGCAACTTCCTGGTGCCTATCGGCACTCCGGTAAGAGACCTGATTGAGGCCGCCGGCGGTCTTCCAGAGAATACCGGCAAGGTGATAAGCGGTGGCCCGATGATGGGGCGTGCAATGGCCACTGTGGATACGGTTACCACCAAGGGCATGAGCGGAATATTGGTGCTGCCCGAGAGTCACTCGCGCAGACGCGCTCCGGAGCCCTGCATCCGTTGCGCATCCTGTGTCAGCGTATGCGCTATGGGTCTGGAACCTTATCTGCTTGCAGCTCAGAGCGAGCGGAATCTTTGGCTGGACACCAAGAACCACAATGTGGCCGACTGTATAGAGTGCGGCAGCTGTGTATATACTTGCCCGGCATCCCGTCCCCTGCTGGACTACATCCGCCAGGCTAAACGTGAAATCAGAAAACTCAAGTAAAGATATGCAACAATTACTCATATCAGGGTCTCCCCACGTACACAGCCGCGACAGCGTAAGCCGGCGTATGTGGAATGTCGTTATAGCCCTGCTCCCGGCTGTGGCCGTAGGCTTCTGGGTCTTTGGCCTTGACAGCTTCCTGTGCTTGCTGACAAGCGTCTGCGCCTGTCTGCTCACCGAGTGGGTGATAGGTTCGCTGATAATGAAGCGCCCCTTCTCGCTGTTCAACGGTTCGGCTTTGATCACCGGCATCTTGCTGGCCATGAACGTTCCCGCCTCGCTCCCCCTCTGGATGGTGGTCATCGGTGCCGTGGTAGCCATAGGCATAGGCAAGATGAGTTTCGGCGGATTGGGAACCAATATCTGGAATCCGGCCCTTGTGGGACGTGTGTTCCTGCTCCTCTCTTTCCCGGCGGCCATGACCACATGGAGCGTGGGTGTGGGCAGCGGTTTTGCTCCCGGTGCCGATGCCGCTTCAGGCGCCACGATTCTCGGACAGCTCAAGATGTCGGGCCACGAAATTGAGTCATCTGCCATTGACTGGCTCGGAGTCAGCCTCGGCGATATGAACGGCTCCTGGGGCGAGGTAGGTTCCATAGCCATCCTTGTGGGTATGGTGTATCTGCTCATGACCCGTACCATAACCTGGCACATCCCTCTCTCGATGCTTGTGTCCGCAGCGCTCCTGGCCTGGTGTGTCGGAGCCAATCCGTTGGTGGAACTCCTCAGCGGCGGTATGCTGCTCGGTGCCGTGTTCATGGCCACCGACTATGTCACCTCTCCTATGACCCACCGCGGACAGCTCATCTACGGAGTGCTGATAGGTGTCATAACAATGGTAATACGTCTGTGGGGCGCTTACCCCGAAGGTGTCTCCTTCGCTATCCTGTTGGGTAACAGCTGTACCCCGTTGCTCAACAAATATTGCCGGCCGACCCGCTTCGGTACCGGCCGACACCGTTTCGGAAAGGAGGTGAAGGCATGAAAAAACTGAAATCCACCCTTCCGAATATGGTGCTGTCTTTGGGCATCGTGAGTATTGTGGCCGCCGCATTGCTTGCCGGCATGTATACCGTCACCAAGGAGCCGATAGCGCAGGCCGAGCAGCGGAGCCGCCTGGATGCCATACGCCGCGTGGCTCCTGACTTTGACAACGACCCTGTGGCCGATGCCGTGGAGGTGACCACCCCCTCCGGTACAACCTGTACAGTGTATCCCGCTTTCCTTAAAGGCAAGTTCAACGGTGCCGCCGTATCCACTTATTCTATGGAGGGTTTTGGCGGTGAAGTCACGATTATGGCCGGCTTCAACGCCGACGGCACGGTGAAGGACTATCAGGTACTCTCACATAGCGAGACTCCCGGTCTGGGCAGCAAGATGCAGCTTTGGTTCCGCGACCCGAAAGATGCCCGTTCCATCCTCGCCAAGTCTCCTGCGGAGGTCTCGTTTTATGTCGTGAAGGATACTGAACAGCACGGCGAGATTGACGGTATCACCGCCGCTACCATTTCCTCCCGCGCTTTCCTCGGCGCTGTGCGCGAGGGCTTTGAGGCTTACCGTATGGTGGCCGACAAGCAGGAAGGTTCCGGTGTGAAGCAGGCTAAGGGAGATGCTTCTTCCGGCGCTTCCAAGCAAAACTCTAAACATTAATCAACCATGAAACGCAAACTCGATATAATCTGGAACGGCATACTCCCGGCCAATCCCGTGTTGGTGCTCCTGCTGGGTATGTGCGCCACTTTGGGAACCACTTCTTCGGCCATGAACGGCCTTATGATGGGCCTGGCCACAGCCGCGGTGCTGATATGTTCCAATACTGTTATTTCAATAATGAAGAGCCTGGTGCCCGATAAGGTGCGTATTCCTGTCTTCATTGTCGTCATAGCCACTTTCGTGACCCTGCTGCAGCTGGCCATCAGGGCCTGGGCCCCCGCTTTGGAGGAGAGCCTGGGTCTGTTCATTCCGCTGATTGTGGTAAACTGTATCCTGCTTGGCCGCGCCGAGGCATTCGCTTCCCGCAACGGAGTATTCGACTCCGCCCTCGACGGACTGGGCTGCGGCATCGGTTTCACCCTGGCTCTCACTCTGCTTGGCGCTGTCCGCGAATTGCTCGGCACCGGTTCCATATTCGGCACCTCTCTCTATTCCGAGGACTTCGGTATGCTCCTTTTTGTGCTTGCTCCCGGTGCATTTATCGCCCTGGGATATATGATTGCTTGTGTAAACGCGCTCCTGCGCCACATTAATAAATAAGACACAGACTTATGCTCACATACATATCGATAATAGTAACGGCGATATTTATTAACAATATCGTATTGTCGCAGTTCCTCGGCATCTGTCCCTTCCTTGGCGTCTCCAAGCATACGGACTCGGCTCTCGGCATGGGCGCTGCAGTGACATTCGTCATCACCCTGGCCACAGCGGTCACCTGGTGTCTGCAGACTTATGTATTGGTGCCTTTGGACCTGGTGTTCCTACAGACTATTCTTTTCATTCTCGTCATAGCATCGCTGGTGCAGATGCTTGAGATTGTGATTAAGAAGATAGCGCCGGCCATGTATGAGGCTTTGGGCGTGTTCCTTCCTCTCATCACTACAAACTGCGCTGTGTTGGGCGTGGCGATACTTGTCGTGCAGAAGGGGTACACACTCATGGAGAGCGTGGTCTACGGCCTTTCGACATCCATAGGCTTTACTTTGGCGCTGTTCCTGTTTGCCGGTATTCGCGAACAGCTGGAAGTGACTTCCGTGCCAAAGGGAATGAAAGGTGTACCCTTGGCTCTTATCGGGGCCGGTATTCTCGCTATGGCCTTCATGGGTTTCTCGGGCATCAAAATAGGCGGTTGAGGCCACCTTGCTGAAAAAATCAACGCTCTTGCCGACCTTTTGAGCCGGCAAGGGCGTTACTTATGCAGGTAAGAATATGAGAAAGCGAAACAACGGATATATGAGATTGCTGCCTCTCGGCGCGACGCTCCTTCTAATGACAGCGGCGCTGATGGCGGCCGGTCCTGCCGGAGCGGACTCGCCGCAGACGAGCCGTCTGTGGCAGGAGCTGCATCCCAAGCAATACACCGGACCGAAAGCCGCAGCCGCCGACACCGATTGGCACCCGGACATACTCGCCGGTTACGAAGCCCGTCAGATAAACCTCGGCAACAGCTTCGACGGACCGGTGCGCTGCACTGTGATTCGCAAACTCACTCCTTCCCATTGTGGTCGCGCCGTGTTGTATGTACACGGATTCAACGATTATTTTTTCCAAAAAGAAATGGGGGAGAGGTATGTGGCCGAAGGCTACAATTTCTACGCGGTGGACCTTCGCCGTTACGGACGTAGTCTACAACCCTGGCAGTACCCCTTCGATGTGCGTGAGATAGACGAATATTTCACCGACATAGACTCCGCTCTGCGGGTGGTACGTCGCGACGGTAACACAGACGTCACCTTGAGCGGCCATTCCACCGGAGGCCTCACTGTCCTTGCGTTTGCTGCCGAAAGGGGAGCTCGTGTGGGAGTCCGGCGTGTGGTGACGGACAGCCCCTTCCTGGAATGGAATTTCAACGGTTTCTACCGCAATGTACTGCTCCCGGCTGTGAGTGCCTGGGGTGCGCTTAGTCCCGGAACGATGATTGACCAGGGCGACTGCGACGCTTACGCCCAAAGCCTGCTGCGTAGGTACCACGGAGAGTGGGAGTATGACACGGACTGGAAAATGATAGTGTCGCCTCCGGTCAAGGCCGGGTGGATAAGGGCTATCAGCCGGGGGCAGAGTCGCCTGATGCGACATGCCGGAAACATAACCGTCCCTGTGCTGGTGATGCACTCCGACCGGGGAGGCCATGCCTGTACCTGGGATTCCGCCTGTATGAGCGAGGATATAGTCCTGGACCCCGCGATGCTACGGAAGCGAGGAGTGAAGATGGGCAGGAACCCGCAGGTCTCCGCTATTTCCGGTGGCATCCACGACCTCATCCTTTCCTCCCCGAAGGTGCGTGAAGCCGCTTACGACACTATCTTCGCTTTCATGCGGAAGTGAACCGTTGTTTTTAATCCATGACCGGTGTGAATATATTTTAAAAGCCTCTTAAATAATCAAGATGCAGGATTCGAAGAAATACCAGTATCCGTCATCAGTTGACGCTCCTCTCTCCGACCTCGAAATATCTGAAATACGGATGGCCATGCTCCGTGTGTGCCGCCTCTCGGCAGGCCGGTTCACCCCCGCTGAACGCCGTTTTCTCTACGACATGGCCCGGCGTCCCGGCTCAGACCATACACGCGACGCGCATTGCATGAGCCGTGCCCTCGTCACAGCCCGCACAGCCCGTCTCTTTGCTGAAATGATAGAGCCGGACCGTAATCTCCTTGTGGTGATATGCCTCTCGGCAGCCATGCAGACCGACATGGTTTCCCGCGCCGAAGTGACAGCCGCCTGGGGAGAGGATGTCACCGCCTTGCTGGAGGGATACGCCAAAGTGAGCGAGTTCGCATCGCGCGGCACCGATGTCAGTCAGGATAATTTCCGGGGCTTGCTCATCTCGCTGGCACGCGACATACGCATTATCATCGTCATGATTGCCGAGTGTCTCACTCTGATGCGCATGGTAAACCATCATCCCCACGAGGACTGGGTGCGCACGCTTGCCTTCGAGGCCAATTGCCTTTACGCGCAGCTGGCCCATAGACTCGGCCTTTACAAGATTAAGGGGGAACTGGAAGACTTAAGCCTCAAATACACCAACCGGGAGATATACTCCAACATAGCCCGCCGCCTGAATGAGACCAAGCGGCAGAGAGACGCTTACATAGCGGCCTTCATAGCCCCGGTGAAGAAGAAGCTGCAGGATGCGGGTCTTCGCTTCTCTATCAAGGGACGCACAAAGTCCATAAGCTCTATCTGGGCGAAAATAAAGAAACAGAAGGTTGACCTGGACCACATATACGACCTTTTCGCCATACGTGTGATAATAGACACTCCGCGTGAACGCGAGAAGAGAGATTGCTGGCTTGCTTACAGCATTCTCGCCGATATGTACACAGCCAACCCGGCCCGCATGAAAGACTGGATTTCCCTGCCCAAGAGCAATGGCTACGAGTCTCTGCACGCCACCGTCATGGGACCCGGCAACAAGTGGGTGGAGGTGCAGTTCCGCACTATACGCATGGACCTCGTGGCTGAAAAAGGCCTGGCTGCCCACTGGCGATACAAAGGGGGACACGGCGATTCCACAGACCAGTGGATGAACAATATCCGCGACATACTGGAGAGCGCCGATGCCGGCCCTATGCAGCTTATGCGCTCAATGCGTATCAATCAGGAAAAAGAAGTCTTTGCCTTCACACCGAAGGGAGACCTGTTCCGTCTCTCTCCCGGAAGCACCGTGCTTGACTTCGCTTTCCACATCCATTCCAATGTGGGCTGTCATTGCACCGGCGCGCTCGTGAACGGACGCCATGAGAAGATTACATACCGGGTGTGCAACGGCGACACGGTGGAGATAATTACATCGGCCACCCAGAGCCCCAAGCAGGACTGGCTGCAGGTGGTGGTCTCCTCGCGCGCACGCAACAAGATACGCCAGGCCCTGAACGAGGCCAAGACCCGTCAGGCCGATTTGGGCCGCGAGTTGCTGGAACGACGCTTCAAGAACCGTAAACTGGAAGTGGATGAGACTCTTCTGTCAAAGGCTATCAAGAAACTCGGGTACAGATTCTCTTCCGACTTCTTTGCGGATGTGGCGGAGGGCACTCTGGACATGAACCGTGTCATAGCCCTTTGCACGCCCGTACTCGCGGAGACGGAAGGCGCTGTGCCCCATGTGGGTGCGGAAGAGTTCCGGATTCGGTCCGGACAGGAAGAAAGCAAAGGGGATGTACTGGTCATCGGAGACAAGAACATCAAGGGCCTGAACTATAAGATGGCACGATGCTGCGCTCCTGTATATGGCGACGAGGTGTTCGGTTTTATCAGTTCCGACGGCGTAGTCAAAATACATCGCTGCGACTGCCCCAACGCCCGCCACATCCGAGAGAAATACCCTTATCGTCTCATTTCCGTAAAATGGAGCGGCGAGGCCGGCGCCTTCATGTCCGTGAACATACGTGTGGTGGGGCAGGACGACATAGGCATAGTCACCAACATTACTTCCATTATCAACAAAGAAAAGAATACGCAGCTAAGGTCTATTTCCATCAATTCGTTGGACGGCCTGTTTAATGGCGAGATGACTATCGGTATTGCGGACCGTAATGCCCTCGGTTCTTTGTTGAAGAAAATTTCCACTGTCAAAGGTGTCAAGCAAGTGATTCGTATCTGACAGTCTGAACATACTGAAAAGAGAGTATCGCCCCCATGCGGATAATTGTACCGCCGGACAACTGGATTTATATATTCTTGAAAATCAATATATTGTTATCGGAGGTAATTATTTTGGCGAATAAACTGTTTCAAAATTTGTTCAAATGAGAAAAAGTATGTAACTTTGCACCGCAATTAGGCAAAAGTCCCGTTGCAATATGGTGGATGTAGCTCAGTTGGTTAGAGCGACGGATTGTGGTTCCGTAGGTCGTGGGTTCGAGACCCATCTTTCACCCAATATCCGAAAGGGTATA
>URIC01000041.1 GCA_900547755.1 uncultured Bacteroidales bacterium | reverse complement strand
GTAGGTAATCGCCGCCTTACGGAGACGGGACAGCGCCAGCTGCCCCGTCTTTTTTGTATACACATGGCTCTTTGTCATATCGGTTTTCAAGAGCTGTCGGGACAACGGCGAGAGGTGTTGGCTTATGTCGTTTTTTTTTATTAATTTTGCGAAATAATAGGGATTTGCATTCAGACTCTGTGAGTCCTTGGATAATCCGAAACGAAAGAATACTAATATATGGAAGAGCTTAGCGAACAGCAGATAGTTAGACGTAACTCACTGGCCGCGTTACGTGAACGTGGCATTGATCCGTATCCGGCAGCCCTATATCCTGTGGATGGACATGCCGCCGAAATCAAGGATAATTTCAAGGACGATGAGACTGAGCCGCGCCGCGTACATGTGGCCGGACGTGTCATGAGCCGCCGTATCATGGGAAAGGCTTCCTTTATGGAGCTGTTGGATTCCACGGGCCGCATACAGGTGTATGTGAGCCGCGACGAGATTTGCCCCGGCGAGGACAAGGATATGTACAACGTCGTGTTCAAAAAACTCCTTGACATAGGCGACATAATCGGTGTGGAGGGTTATGTGTTCCGCACCAAGACGGGCGAGATTTCCGTGCATGCCGAGAAACTGACCATGTTGAGCAAGAGTCTGCGTCCGCTGCCTATCGTGAAGATGAAGGACGGTGTGGCTTACGATGCTTTCACCGACCCCGAGTTGCGCTATCGTCAGCGTTATGTCGACCTGATTGTGAATCCCGGTGTGCAGGAAATATTCCGCAAGCGCACGGCCATGTTTCAGTCTATGCGCTCATTCTTCAACGAGCGCGGTTACATGGAGGTGGACACACCGGTGCTTCAGAGCATACCCGGCGGAGCTGCCGCACGCCCCTTCATTACCCACCACAACTCACTGGACATAGACCTTTATCTGCGTATAGCCAACGAGCTGTACCTGAAGCGCCTGATAGTGGGAGGTTTCGAGGGAGTGTACGAGTTCTCCCGCAACTTCCGCAACGAGGGTATGGACCGCACCCATAACCCTGAGTTCACCTGTATGGAGATTTATGTTCCCTACAAGGATTACCGCTGGATGATGGAGATGACCGAGACCATGCTTGAGAAGATAGCCATGGACGTGAACGGCAAGACAGCCGTACGGTATGGCGAACACGATATAGACTTCAAGGCCCCCTATCCGCGCATCACGATGCGGCAGGCTATTCTGAACCATACGGGCTATGACATAGAGGGCAAGAGCGAGGAGGAACTCCGCGCCGCCGCCAAGGATATGGGCATTGAGATAGACCCGGCCATGGGCAAGGGCAAGATTATCGACGAGATGTTCGGCGAGAAGTGCGAGGGCACATATATCCAGCCTACCTTTATCATTGACTATCCCATAGAAATGTCTCCGCTCACCAAGCGCCACAGGGACAATGATGAGCTTACCGAGCGTTTCGAGCTTATGGTGGGCGGCAAGGAGCTGGCCAACGCCTACTCCGAGCTGAACGACCCCATAGACCAGTACGAGCGCTTTGTGGAGCAGATGCGTCTGGCTGACAAGGGTGACGACGAGGCCATGATTATCGACCATGACTTTATCCGCGCCCTGGAGTACGGTATGCCCCCCACTTCGGGTATGGGTATCGGCATGGACCGTCTGGCCATGCTTCTTACCGGCCAGACCACTATCCAGGAGGTGCTGCTCTTCCCCCAGATGCGCCCGCAGGCGAAGGCCGCTCCCGCCGACAAAGAGGGTGAGACAGAAGCAGAATAAAAATCTGAAATCCCCATAGACAGATGAACGGAATCAAGGAGGTGGCCGTCCTGGGAGGCGGCTCATGGGCCACGGCCCTGGCGAAGCTGTTGCTGCGTAATGTAGGCCATATACATTGGTATATGCGTCGCGACGACCGCATAGCCGAGTTCAGGAAACATGGTCACAACCCGGTATATCTGAGTGACGTGCAGTTTGACACGGAGCGTATTATATTCAGCTCGGACATCAACGAGGTGTGCAGCATTGCCGATGTGCTTGTGCTGGCGGTTCCGAGTCCTTACCTGAAGTCTCATCTTGACAAGATTTCCGTCTCTTTGGCCGACAAGATTCTGGTCTCTGCCGTGAAAGGAATTGTGCCGGACGAGCACAAGATTGTGACCTCTTACATGATGGAGCGTTACGGATGCCGTGACGAGAATATGGCTGTTATAGGCGGTCCGTGCCATGCCGAAGAGGTGGCCCTGTCGCGACTCAGCTATCTGACCATAGGGTGTCATGATTTACTGAAGGCCCGCGAGATAGCCTCGTTCCTGGCCGGCCCCTCCCTGCGCACGGTCATCAGCAGTGATGTGGACGGTATAGAGTACGGTGCCGTGCTCAAGAATGTCTACGCCATAGCATCCGGAATAATCCACGGCATGAAGATGGGAGACAATTTCCTGGCCATGACCATATCCAACGCCCTCAGGGAGATGAGACGCTTCATAGACAAGGCTGACCCCATGCCGCGCGACGTGGCCGACTCCGCATACTTAGGAGACCTGCTTGTCACTGCCTATTCGCGTTTCTCCCGTAACCACAACTTCGGCTCCATGATTGGCAAAGGCTATTCCGTAAAAGCCGCTATGATGGAGATGGAGATGGTGGCCGAAGGTTATTACGGCGCCAAGTGCATCCACGAGATAAACAGTGCGCTGGGCGTGGATATGCCCATAGCCGAGAGCGTATACCGCATCCTCTACGAGGGAGAGACGCCTGGCCGCGCCATCGAATCCGTGGCCCCCACTTTCATTTAGAGCCGTTTAAAAGCGAATAGGTTCCGGGCATGAACCATTTCAGGCATGCTCTCGTTACTTATTAGAAGTAATAGATATATAACCATAGATTATGAGTACTATTCAGATTAACATTGCCGATGCCGAGAAATTCATCGGCAAGGAAAAGTTCGAGTCAATACGTCCTGCTGCGTTGCAGGGTATAGCGAACCTGAATGAAAACAAAGGTGCCGGCAACGATTTCCACGGGTGGGTGAATCTTCCTTCGGAGATAGACCGTGCGCAAATAGATGACATCAAGGCCACAGCCGACAAGCTCCGCAAGGCTGTAGACTATGTGGTCTGCATAGGTATAGGCGGCTCCTACCTGGGCGCCAAGGCCGTGATAGAGGCCCTTCAGAACAGCTTTGCGGCTTATGAGCCCAAGGGCGAATGGCCCAAGGTGCTGTTTGCCGGCCAGAATATCGGCGAGGACTACCTGTATGAGCTTCAGGAGTTCCTGACCGATAGGAAATTCGGAATTGTCGTAATCAGCAAGAGCGGCACCACCACCGAGCCGGCCATCGCGTTCCGTCTGCTCAAAGAGCAGCTTGAGGGCAAGGTAGGCGTGGAGGCAGCCAAAGAGCTGATAGTGGCTGTGACAGATGCCAGGAAGGGTGCCCTCCGCACCTTGGCAGACCGCAACGGATACAAGACCTACGTCATTCCCGACAATGTGGGAGGCCGTTTTTCAGTACTGACCCCGGTAGGCCTGCTTCCCATAGCATTGGCCGGCTTTGACATCGAGGCCCTGGTGGGTGGCGCGGTTAAGATGCAGAACGCTACCCGTGAACCCGGCGCCTCCAATATCTCCGAGACATACGCAATCATGCGCAACGCGCTTTACGCCTGCGGCAAGAAAGTTGAAATTCTGGTTAATTTCTGCCCCAAGCTGCACTTCTTCGCCGAATGGTGGAAGCAACTCTATGGCGAGAGCGAGGGAAAGGACCACACCGGCATCTTCCCCGCTGCAGTGGACTTCACCACCGACCTGCACTCCATGGGCCAGTGGATACAGGAGGGAGAACGCTCTATATTCGAGACCGTGCTGAGTGTGGAGGAGCCGGAACATGAGCTGCGTGTACCCTCCGACGCAGAGAATCTGGATGGCCTGAACTATATGGCCGGCAAGCGCGTTGACGAGGTCAACAAGATGGCCGAACTGGGTACCAGAATCGCCCATACCGACGGCGGAGTGCCTGTAATGAAGGTAACGATACCCCGCCTGTGCGAGGACACGTTAGGCCAGCTCATCTACTTCTTCGAGAAAGCATGCGGTATCAGCGGCTACATCTTAGGCGTCAACCCCTTCAACCAGCCCGGAGTGGAAGCCTATAAGAAGAATATGTTCGCGCTGCTCGGCAAGCCCGGCTACGAAGAGGCCTCCGAAGCCATACGCAAAAGAATCTGACAGAATATTTCCGAGTACAGGGAGCTGAACCAAATCCTTATTTTGGTTCAGCTCCTTTTTTGCGATAACGGGGGAAGTTGACATATAAAATATGGGAAATTCTTTTGGGGATGCGGATTTTTCGTTAAATTTGTAGTCCGCAACCGCAGAAGGATGAAGGACCTCGAAGACCTGGACATAGAGCTTATACAGCAGGCTATAGAGAACGGTGACACTCCGGTGGCACGCCGTGAGATAAATGAGCTGCACCCTGCCGACATCGCCGAACTCTTCGGCGAGCTGAACTTGCGCCAGGCCGAATGGCTCTTTAACCTGATTGACGGCAATGAGAAGAAGGCGGATGTCCTCATGGAGCTTGATGAGGAGGACCGCAAGCGTCTCCTGGAAGGGTATGACCCCGAGGAGATAGGCCACTTCATCGACCTGCTGGACACCGACGATGCCGTAGACCTTATCCAGGAGTTGGACAAGGAGGACCGGGACGAGGTCATAGCCCACATAGACGACATGGAGCAGGCCGGCAATATCGTGGACCTGTTGCAGTATGACGAGGACACGGCCGGTGGCCTTATGGGTACGGAGATGATTGTGGTGAACGAGAATCTGTCTATGCCCGAGTGCATAAAGGAGATGCGTGCCCAGGCGGAGGAAATGGACGATGTGTTCAACATCTATGTGGTGGATGACGACCAGCGTCTCACCGGAATACTTCCCCTGAAGAAAATGATTACCGACCCTTCGGTCTCGAAGATAAAACGGGTCATGGATGTAGACCCGCGCAGCGTGACCACCGACACTGCCATCGACGAGGTGGCCCTGGACTTCGAGAAGTATGACCTCGTGGCCATGCCTGTGGTAGACACCATAGGGCGACTGGTGGGCCAGATAACCGTGGACGACGTGATGGACGAGGTGCGCGAACAGAGCGAGCGCGACTACCAGCTGGCATCCGGTCTGTCATCGGATGTGGATGCCGACGACAGCGTCTTTTCTCAGACCAAGGCCCGTATTCCCTGGCTGCTCATAGGCATTGTATCCGGAATCTTCGCCTCATTGATTCTGGCAGGTTTCCAGGAACAGATAGCCGCCGTCACGGCCCTGGCGCTCTTTATCCCCATAATCGGCGGTACCGGCGGTAACGTGGGTGTGCAGGCCAGCGCTATCGTGGTGCAGGGTCTGGCCAATGGTTCGCTGGAAATCAAGGAGTTCGGCAAGCAGATAGGCAAGGAGATGCTCATCGGCCTCACCAATGCCGTGATTATAGCCACTGTAATCCTTATTTATAACCTGATAATGATGCCGCATGACCTGGCTGTGACCCTGTCTGTGGCTATAAGTCTATTCGTGGTGGTGATGTTCGCCACGTTGTTGGGCACCCTTGTTCCCCTCACTTTGGAGAAGCTGCATATCAATCCGGCACTCGCTACCGGCCCGTTCATTCAGATTTCCAACGATATTGTGGGCCTGGTAATCTATGTGTATATCTCCAAGATATGTCTGGAACTATTGGGCAGCGGAGCGTCCATTTAATGATTGTTAACGCAGGTGTGCATACTTCCGGCATATCCGGGGCGTTAACTTTGCAGTGTGATTGAGGGACGCGCCTCTCACTCCGAATAAGTAAAAAACAAAAACAGAATACATATTATGGCAAAGAAAAAAACAGCATCATCTTCACAGGGTTCGCGCATCAACGAGCGTTCCGAGAAGCTGAATGCCATTGAGGCCGCCATGGGCCACATACAGAAGGATTTCGGGCAGGGTTCCATCATGCGCCTGGGTGACAACGCCGTGGAGGATGTGGAGGTGATTTCCACAGGGTCCATAGGACTTGACAATGCCTTGGGAGTGGGTGGATTCCCCCGTGGAAGAATAGTCGAGATTTTCGGTCCGGAGTCTTCCGGTAAGACCACTTTGGCGCTTCACGCCATTGCGGAGGCCCAGAAGCAGGGAGGCATAGCCGCCCTGATAGACGCCGAGCATGCCTTCGACCGTTTTTACGCCGAGAACTTAGGGGTGGACACCAACAATATGCTGATTTCTCAGCCGGACAACGGCGAGCAGGCTCTGGAGATTGCCGAGCAGCTCATCAACTCCGGCGCCATAGATATAATTGTAATAGACTCTGTGGCGGCCCTTACCCCCAAGGCCGAGATAGAGGGTGAGATGGGCGACAAGAACATGGGTCTGCAGGCACGTCTTATGAGCCAGGCCATGCGTAAGCTAACCGGATGTGTCTCCCGTACCCGCACCACCTGTATCTTCATCAATCAGCTGCGAGACAAGATTGGCATCATTTTCGGAAGTCCCGAAACCACTACCGGCGGTAACGCGCTAAAGTTCTTTGCATCCGTGCGTCTGGACATCCGTCCGACCGTCACACTCAAGAAGAACAACGAGGTGGTGGGGCGCACAGTCCGCGTAAAGGTAATCAAGAACAAGGTGGCGCCTCCGTTCCGTTCCGCCATTTTCGACATTATGTTCGGCGAAGGTATTTCTCAGGAAGGAGAAGTCGTGGACCTGGGCGTGGAATTGGGAATCGTCAAGAAGAGCGGTGCCTGGTTCAGCTACGACGGACGCAAGATAGGTCAGGGGCGCGATGCCGTTAAGGTATACTTAAGCGAAAATCCGGAACTTTTCGAGGAAATCAAGGAGAAGATAACGGAGGCGCTTGAATCCACACACATAGTACGCTCCAAGGCTGCGGTCTCCCAAGAGGAGGGAGAGGAAAGTGACATGCCGGAACCTGTGGATGAGGCAATGGCGGAAGACTCAGATTCCGCCGAGGATGAACTGGAACTCGACGAGCCTCCGTTCTGAAAAATTGTTTCTAAGAACGCAATTTCAGAATAATACAGTCACATAATAAGAAGAAGCGGCAGCTGGAAAAAGTTGCCGCTTCTTCTTTTGGTAATATTACCGGTTAGTCAGATAAACGCATTAGAGTGCGTGTTGGTGTCATTAGTATCGGTCGCATTTCATGTTGACTCAATTTTACAAAGTGTAAGACATCAAAAACACAAAACGATTTGGCTAACTCATATAAAATCACTCAGAATAGCCAGTTAAACACATTTACCGGACAGCAATAGTTTAAATTTAACCTTTTCCCATGTTATTTGTTATGTAAATTGTGATGATTACTGCTTGTCTTAATATGAATCATTAATTAAATAACAGTTGAGATGAATAGTTTACGAGATGCAAATATACCCGGATTTAAATATATTATTTATATCTTTTACTTTCTTATAATAGCTACGGCTGTGATGGTGGTTTTTTGTTCGGATGTCCAAAAACTGTCATTGGCAATAAAGGTTTTTGTATTGATTACTGATACCGTATATGCTTATATTATTTATTGGCTATTTAGAAAAAAGATGATAAAAAAGTGTAGCAATACAGTGCTGTTTTTATCGGTGATTGTTTTAGGCGAAAATATAATGACATTCCTGTAGAGTAGATTCAATCTTTGTAGGAATGTCGGTAACTGCGAATAGTCCGGATATATTTTGCGGTTACAGCAGTTGGAGCAGGGAATTCATGAGGTCGGGGGTGGGAGAAAGGCGGGGCACTTTACGCTGACCGCCTAATTTGCCGGTGCCGTGGGTTGCCAACCAGCGGTCAAATAGGCCGGCGGGGGCAGTCAGCAGCTCCAGGCGGTCCAGGAATATGCCTCCGGCACGTTTGGCCTGGTAGTCCGAATTTACCCGCTGCAGCTCGCGGTCTAAGATTTCCGCAAACTCTTCCATATCGGCAGGCGCTTTGGTCCACTCCACGAGCCAACGGTGTCGGCCACGTTTCCCGTCGGCGGCATATACGGGGCCGGCGGAATAATCGGCAGGGGCGGCTCCGGTGATTCTGCAGGCCTCCTGCATGGCCGCGTCGGCGTTATGCTCCATAAGTTCCTCTCCGAAAGCGTTGATGAAACTCTTGGTCCGCCCGGCTATGGTGATTCGTCCCAGACCGTCGGCGTGTATACGCACGGTGTCGCCCAGCGAGTATCGCCACAGTCCGTTGCAAGCGGTGATAATCAATGCGTAGGTGCGCCCTTTTTCTACCGCCTCGAGGGGCACGGGTTCCCCGAACAGGGAGTCGCTGCCCGATGGCGCGAACTCGTAGTAGACGCCACGGTCCAGAAGCAGCTGCATTGCCGGGTCCGCGAAGTCTCGCTGCACGGCAAAGAATCCTTCGGATGCGTTGTATGTCTCCAGGAAGTGCATCTTCTGCGGGTCTGTGAATTCCTTATACTGGTCTCGGTACGGCTTGAAGGAGATTCCTCCGTGGAAGAATACTTCCAGGTCGGGCCAGATGTCGTGTAGGGAGTCCACGCCTTTTTGGGCCATCATACGGCGCAGAAGCACCAGGAACCAGGAGGGGACGCCGCTTAGATTGGTGACGTCGGCTTTTGAGGCGGCTTCAATTATAGCCGGGAGCTTTTTCTCCCAGTCGGCCATCAGGGCTGTTTTGCGGGAGGGAATTCTGAAAAAGTCAGCGAGTGCCGGGGTCTTGTAGATGAGGGTCGCGCTCAGGTCACCCACCTTCACCCCGGGTGGTAGAGGCTCTGCAATCTCGTTGGCGAAAGAGCCGCCGAGTATGAGTCCTTTGCCGGAGAACATACGCGAGCGCGGATTAAGCCGCAGGTATGAGGCCACGGCATCGGAGGCTCCCGGGATATGGTTGTGGCGCAGGGATTCGCCGGTGATGGGCACATATTTGCTCTTACCCCCGCTGGTGCCGCTGGACTGGGCGAAATAGCGGCATCTTCCGGGCCACAGCACATCCCTCTCGCCACGTACCATACGCTCGGCCAAGGAACGGATATCCTCGTATTCCACTACCGGGAGGGCTGATGCGTAGGCGGCAGGCAGCTCTCTGTCCGAAAGGAGACAGAGGCTGCCGAACCCGTATCGGCGCCCTATTTCCGTATCGGCGGCCCGTTGCAGCAGACGGCGCAACTGCGCCACCTGTATCTGCATGGCCGACATCGGGATGTCCCAGCGGTCCATCCTGGTGGCCTGGCGGATGAAACGTCCGCGTACCAAGGGAGTAAAGTCTATCATCTCAGAGAATTATATTATTGAACAGCCTCTTAAAACGCCGGGGCGGTGTCGACGCCGTTGGGCTGGCGTATACGCATGGTCCCGCAAAGTGCCGGCGCCAGCGAGGTAGCCGGTACCGGAGTGCGGATTTTCGCCGCGTCAATGCCGGGACCTGTCACAAGTGCCGGGGCCAGGTAGTGACTGCGGCGCACCGGGTGGCTCACGTGCGGGTAAACAGTGTCGTCGGTGAGCAGCCAGCCGGGGCAGATGTCCAGGATTAGGTCCGCGCCCCCTTGCGGGTCCACAGACAGACGCAGACCCTCCGTCTCCGCACTTGCGGAAGAAATAAGCTCGCTGATAGTGTAGACCCCTTCCACTCCGCTCATTTTGACCAAAAACTCTTTGGCTTCGCGAGCGACAGTCGTCAGGTCCAGTCCCTTCTGCTCCAACAGCTTATGATTAAGGAATAAGGTTCCGTCGGCGTAAGCGTCCACAAAATTGCCCTGACCGTGGCGGGCCGTCAGAAAAGCGTTGAGCAGGGAAATGGCGCGTTTCACAGAGAAGGTGCCACCGGGTATGCGGTACTTCTCATCGTCAACGGCGGCATCGTCGTAATAGCCAGTGGAGACAATGAAAATCAGAGCGTTGCCCTTTCCTACGGCTTTCTCCACTCCGCTGACCAGGCGGGCTATGTCGTTGTCCAGGCGCAGGTATGCGTCCATAAGTTCCAGACGGTAGTCCCCGTCCTTGACAAACTTGAAGGGAGCTAGTGAATAGCCTACGCACAGCATATCAATAGCGTCGCCGCGAGTCCCCGGCTTGAGGCTTCGCAGACACTCAAGGGCCAGGTCGGTGACCTCGGTGTTGGCCTTAGGGGAGGCCAGGAACTGCTCGTATACCTCCTTGTGTCTGCTGGGGAAGGTGTAGCGGAAAGGGTAATATCGTTTCTGGGCGGGCAGCCCCGGATAGTTCTCCAGGGGCAGCAAGGGCTTCCACTGCATGGTGTCCAGACGCGAGGCAAGAGAGTGGCGGTAATTGCGGTCGGAGACCACAGAGGGCAGCTCCTTGTAGTAGGTGGAAGAAGCCCATTTGCCGGTGTTGCGGTCCAGCCACATGGCTCCTGTGCCGGCGTGAGAGGCCATCAGTACTGCTTGCTGCGGGTCGGCGGCTATGCTCCAGGCCTGGCCCAGGCCAGCTCCGTCAATCATCACCTCGTCGGTGATCGTGCTCACCCGCAGGCGGCGTGGCGAGAAAGCCTCGGAGGTGAAATTGCCTATATACTCGGGGTCGGTGAGCGAGGGGAGTACCTTCATCCTGGAGGCATCCCATGTCCGGGCCGAGGGAACACCGGTGCGGTGGGGAGTGGTGCCGCTGAAAAGCATTGCGGTAGAGGAGGCTATGTCCAGGCGTGCCGGAGAGAAGCGCACGTCGCGCATATAGAGGCCGTGCTCCATCAGGGAGCGGAAGCCCTCGTGGCCCATGAGTGGACTGAGGTATTCCAGATAGTCGGTGCGCAATTGGTCCACCACTATTCCCACTACAATTTTGGGTCTGGGGGGTATGGATGCGGACTGATGCGGTTGGGCGGCGGTGGCCATGAGGGCTACCGCCGCCGTTGCCAGTGAAAGGAGTGATTTACGCATAAAGAGGGAGTCTTGGAAACGGTTTCTTAGTCAAACACAGCGTCCCAGTCCTTGTAGACAGGCTCGTATCCGTGTGCGCGGATAGCGGCATCCACCTCCGCCGGGGTGCGGGCGTCGCTGACCTCGAATTGCTCCAGGGCATCGGGCGTGCAATGGTAACCGCCCGGTTCTGTCTGGCTGCCGGCGCTCATGGAGGTCACGCCCAGCGTCATCATGCCGTCGCGGAAAGAAGGTTTCTCGCGGGTGGAATAGGAGATGTCCGCTTCGTGGTCGAAGATTCGGAAGGCAAAGGTGAGGCGCGCCAGCTGACGGTCCGTGAGTACCACATTGGGCTGATAGCCGCTTTCGCTGGGGCGCATACGGGGGAAGTTCACTGAGTAGCGTGTGCGCCAGTAGCGCTTCTGGAGGTAGCGCAGATGGCGTGCGAGCATCACGATGTCGGCACGCCAGTCTTCAAGACCTATGAGTACGCCCATGCCAATCTTGTGGACGCCGGCCTGACCCATGCGGTCGAAGCCGTTCAGGCGCCAGGCGTAATGGCTCTTCATACCCCTCGGGTGGTATTTTTTGTATGCCTCCCGGTGATAAGTCTCCTGGAAGCACACCACACCGTTGAGGCCCGCGTGTGTGAGACGCTCGTAGAACTCCGTCTTCATGGGTTGCACCTCGATGGTCATATTGTTGAAGTAAGGACGGCAGACGCCGAGTACCTTCTCCAGATAGTCCACGCCGCAGAGGGCAGGGTATTCGCCGCTTACTATAAGTATGTTGTCGAAGGGAGCGAGGGCTTTGATGGCCTTGCACTCCAGCTCCACCTGTTCCAGGGTCAGAGTGGTGCGGGTGAAGGGGTTGTCATGGTTGAAGCCACAGTAGACACACTTGTTGGTGCAGGCGTTGCTCACATACATGGGTATATACATGCTTATGGTCTTTCCGAAGCGTTCCTGAGTGAAACGGCGGCTCAGAGCGGCCATCTGGTCCAGGTAAGGGTCGGCGGCTTCGGAAATCAGCGCCGCGAAGTCCTCGGGGGTGAGCCGCACGCGGTTTGCTGCGGCCTTGGTGAGAACGCGGCGCACATCGGCATCGGTGGAGGCATCCACCATGGCGACGGTCTCGTCCCAATCGTATCGGTCTATTATGTCGGCGAATCCGTGACCAAACGGGTTCTCCCTCAGTTCTTCGTACATTCTTCAGTTATGTTTTGGGATATACGCATGGCGCAGAAATTGGGTCCGCACATGGTGCAGAACTTGTCGTCGGCATCGGGGGCGTTTCGCCGGCTTTCCAGGTAGTAGGAGCGAGCCTTTTCAGGGTCCAGACTCAGATTGAACTGGTCCTTCCAGCGGAAGTCGAAGCGGGCCTTCGATAGGGCGTCGTCGCGGACGTTTGCTCCGGGATACCCTTTGGCCAGGTCGGCGGCATGGGCGGCAATCTTATAGGCTATCACACCCTCGCGCACATCCTGCAGAGTGGGGAGCGAGAGATGTTCCTTTGGGGTGACGTAGCAAATCATGGCTGTGCCCAGGTTGCCGATTATCGCCGCGCCTATGGCGGAAGTGATGTGGTCGTAGGCCGGGGCGATGTCGGTGGTGAGGGGACCGAGGGTGTAGAAGGGGGCCTCGTGACAGCACTCGAGCTGCTTATCCATGTTCTGGCGTATCTTGTGCATGGGCACGTGTCCCGGGCCTTCGATGATTACCTGCACGTCATGCTCCCATGCTTTGCTTGTGAGTTCGCCAAGTACTTCGAGTTCCAGGAATTGCGCGCGGTCGTTGGCATCGTGTGTGGAGCCGGGACGCATACCGTCGCCTAAAGAGACCGCCACGTCATATTTGTTCAGGATTTCGCAAATTTCGTCGAAATGGGTGTAGAGGAAGCTCTCCTCGTTGTGGAGGACGGTCCACTGGGTCATAATAGAGCCGCCGCGGCTTACGCATCCGGTGAGGCGGGAGCCTACCAGGTCGGCGTGTTCGCGAAGCACCCCGGCGTGGATTGTGAAATAGTCCACACCCTGCTCGGCCTGTTCGATGAGGGTATCGCGGTATATCTCCCAGGTGAGTTTGCGGACATCGCCGTTTACCTTCTCCAGGGCCTGGTAGATGGGTACTGTGCCTACGGGAGTGGGGCAGTTGCGGATAATCCACTCGCGGGTCTCGTGTATATTGTCGCCGGTGGAGAGGTCCATGAGAGTGTCGCCGCCCCAGTAGCAGCTCCACACGGCCTTGCTGATTTCCTCTTCGATACCGGAGGAGAGGGCGGAGTTGCCGATGTTAGTGTTCAGCTTGACGGAGAAGGCCCTGCCGATAATCATGGGCTCGGCCTCCGGGTGGTTGATGTTGGCGGAGATTATTGCACGTCCTGCGGCAATCTCGGAGCGCACGAACTCGGGGGTGATGTGGCTCTCGATGCCAAGCTCGGCGTTGTTCAGGTTCTCGCGTATGGCCACATATTCCATTTCGGGGGTTATGATACCCTTGCGGGCGTAGTGGAGCTGGGTGACACGCTTGCCCTCCTTGGCACGGCGAGGGTTGTGACGCACGGGGAATCGTATTTCGTCCAGGCTCTTGTCGGCGAGGCGCATACGGCCATATTCGCTGGTTATGCCATCCAGCACCTCGGTGTCGCCACGGCTGTCCACCCAGGCCTCTCGGGTGCGGGGCAGCCCTTTGTAGAGGTCTATCTGGATATCGGGGTCGGTGTAGGGGCCGGATGTGTCGTACAGCACTACATCCGGGTTGGGATATTCCACACGTTTGCCGTTCTCGATTTTGACTGTGGGGTATTGGTGAACGCGGCGCATCCCTACACGCAGATAGGGGAAGAGGGTGCCGGGCATGTATATTTTCTCGGAATTGGGATATGAGGATACGTCTATATCGCTGATTTTCATAGGTATGGGGTATTAAAATGGGTCTTATTCGTCAAGGAAAGCCGTGAGGGGGGAGGTGGCTGCGGCGAAAGTGCCTACTTCGCCTAGGCCGGCCAGGAAAGCGCGTCGTCCGGCCTTCACCGCCTCGTCGAAGGCGCGGGCCATTTCCACTGGGTTTCCGGCTACCGCTATGGCGGTGTTCACGAGTACGGCGTCAGCACCCATCTCCATAGCCTGTGCGGCATGAGAGGGAGCGCCGATGCCGGCGTCCACCACTACGGGCACGCGGCTCTGCTCGATGATGATTTCCAGGAAGTCCAGGGTGCGCAGGCCCTTGTTGGTGCCTATGGGAGCGCCCAGAGGCATCACTGCGGCCGCACCGGCTTCCTCAAGACGCTTGCATAGTACCGGGTCGGCCTGCACATAGGGGAGAACCACAAATCCCTCCTTGGCCAGCTCCTCGGTGGCGAGCAGCGTCTCCACGGGGTCCGGCAGCAAGTACTTGGGGTCCGGGTGTATTTCCAGCTTGATGAAGGGGGTGCCGAAGATTTCGCGGCTCATCTGGGCAGCGAGTACGGCTTCCTTGGCATCGCGCACTCCGCTGGTGTTGGGCAGCAGCTGCACGTGCTCGCGGTTGATGTGTGTGAGCATCTCGTCTGTGGCCTCATTGAGCATATTCACACGCTTCATAGCCACTGTTATCATTTCGCTTCGGGAAGCCAGAACGCTTTCCAGCATCACCTCGGGGGAGCTGAATTTTCCCGTCCCCACAAAGAGACGCGAGCCAAATTCGCGCTCGCCGATTATCAGTTTGTCAGTCATTTATATTTGTTTTTATTGATTTCATCAATGAGAGTACGGGTTGCGGCCACGGGGTCGGCTGCATGTGCGATGACGCCGCTCACCGCTATTCCGTCGGCGCCGGCCTCCCGCAGTGCGGCCACGTCGGCCGGAGTTATGCCTCCTATGGCCACTATGGGCAGCCGGCGGGGAGAGCAGCCGGCGCATAGAGTCCGGTAGCCTTCGACGCCGAGTACCGGAGAGAGGTTCTTCTTTGTGGAGGTGAAGCGGAAAGGCCCCAGGCCGATGTAGTCCGATACGCCCTCGCGTTGTACGGCTTCGATGTCGGCGGCGGTGTTGCAGGTGCTGCCGATTATCGCTTCCGGTCCGAGTATGCGTCGGGCTTCACCTGGTGGCATATCGTTCTTTCCCAGATGTACGCCGGTGCCGCATACCCGGGCCAGCTCTACGTTGTCATCCACCAGAATAACGGCACCGGCCCGGCGGCAGAGTGCGGCGGCCTCGCGCAGTGCGGCTTCGGTCTGCGAGGCAGAGGCATCCTTCATCCGCACCTGTATCCAACGGCATCCTCCCCGGAGGGCAGCCCGCACCTGAGCCACTGTCCTTTCGGCATCTGTCGCGTCGGTGATGAACTGGAGCGGGAAGTTACGTGTCAGAGCCGTGTATTTACGTCCTGCGGCGATATATTCACGTGGGTTCTCCCAAACGTTGCCCAATAGTGCGGCTCCGCTGAAGCCGGCACGCCGCAGAGCGGGAAACAATTCGGGGCGCACCCCTCCAAGAGCTATCACTCTGCCCTTGCCGCGCAGGGCGGCGGGCATCTTCTCCAAGGAGAAGAGGGAGGAATAGCCCGGTTTGGATATGGAATCGAATATGGGGGAGAGGGTGACATAGTCAAATCGGCCCACGCACTCCTCGACTTCGGTCAGGGAGTGGCAGCTGCGGCTCACCCCATGTATGCCGGGTGGCGCAATGCTGTTGCGGCTGTTGAGATGTACTCCACCGAGATGAGGATTGAGCGCTGTCAGACCGAAGTGGTCATGAATACGCAGACGTGGATGCAGTTCCCGAGGGACAGCGCCAATAAGCGCCCCGGTACGTCGGGCATCCCACTCCGGTTTGCGTATGTGTATCACATCGGCGGCACCGTTTTTCAGTATTTCGGTTATCAGCATAGCCTCCTGCTCCAGCGCTTCGCAGGCCCATTCGCCGGTGGCGTCGCCCGAGGCATCCGTGATGTCGCGTCCCGGAGAGCCGGGCACGGTGAAGACTGTAGTCTGCCAGAACTCAGCCTCCATACGCCGCACGGATAAGGACAATATCGTCGTTTTCCACAATCAGGCGTGCATCCCACTCGGCGCGCCGCACCACTTTGCCGTTAATGGCTATTGCGGTGCCCCCTTCGGGCACCTTCTCCTGCTGTACGAACTCCGCTACTGTAATGGGACAGGGCAGTTCCCGCAGTTTGCTGTTTACTTTTATATACATTTTAGACATCTGTGTCAGAAGTTATAAATGGTGTCGGAATCCGGTACAGGTGATTAACCGGGCCGTGGCCGTGGCCGAAAGAATAGGAGGCGCCGGCGGCTATTGCGCCGGCGAGCCAGTCCACAGCTCCGCGTACCGCATCCTCCACTCCCATGCCCCGTGCCAGCAAGGAGGCTATGGCCGACGAGAGGGTACAGCCCGTGCCGTGGGTGTTGGGGGTGTCTATGTGGGGATGCTCAAGCCATATAGGTTCGGCAAATCCGGATGCGCCGCTCTGTCCGCACAGCTCCCGGGGACCCGAAAGCAGCAGGTCCGCATGGCCGCAGCGCTCCAACCCGTGCCCTCCCTTCAGCAATACCGCTCCGCAGCCGGTGTGGCGCAACAGGTGCAGTGCGGCCAGTTGCATCGAGGCTCTGTCGGAAATCCGTATGCCGGTGAGGGTTTCCGCCTCGGGGATATTCGGGGTTACGACACGTGCCAGGGGAATCAGGAGGGTGAGCAGGCGTGTGCGTGCCGGGTCTTCGCAGAGGGAATCGCTGCTTGTGGCCACCATCACCGGGTCCACCACCACGTTGGTCAGGGAGCGCTCCTTCAGGAAACGCGCTACCAGCTCCACGGACTCCGCGTCCGGGAGCATACCTGTTTTCACTGCGTCGGGACGCACATCGTCGGCTACGGCGCGGAGCTGTGCCGCGAGCATCTCCGGGTCAGTGACGGCCACACGGGACACCCCTTGTGTGTTCTGTGCCGTAAGGGCGGTCACCGCCGTCATGGCGCAGACTCCCAAAGCCGTACAGGTCTTGATGTCGGCCTGAATACCGGCACCTCCCACGGAGTCTGACCCGGCAATGGATAAAACGGTTCTGTAACTATTCATCTCCTGTCGCTTTAACATACGCGAGGAGACCCACGGCTCAAGAGCGTATAAGACAGACGGCTCCCGGCACTTGACTCATGACTCCCTGTCTCGGCATTATCCGTGTCAGGTTCGAAGGGTCTTATCTCAGCGCCGCCGGCGGGGGATGACGAAGTGAGTCGCATCTCCGCTGCGGGCACCCCCGCGTAGTACGCCGCAAATATACAAATAATTTTGCGGAACCGCAAAGTTTTTTGCGGATGATACGGAAAAACGCAGGCCGGTTATTTGGAATCGGCTTTTGGTTCTTAAAGATTGCCGGCGTAATTCAGAAGTTCCGGCCGGAACTCGAAGTGCATGGTGTCGTAATGATACCAGTTGCCGCCCCAGATGAATCCGTGGCGATGGAAAATATCCGCAATCTGCTTCGGAATCCGGTTGACGTATCTGATTCCGGCGCTTTCGTCGGCATCGGGATTATTCCATTTCCAGTAATCGGAGTAATTGACACCTATGTCAAAAGCTATGCCCATAGCATTATTTCGCCCATGTTTTTAGACAATCGCTCAAACAGATGACTAAAAAGTTGTTTATGAAAATATATGGTGACTATGTGTGTTGAATTTATTTATCTTTCAACTTCTTGATTTCTCTATCAAAATCGCTTTCAAGTAAATCCATTTCGCGTTTGCGATAGATGGCGAACTCCTTTTCAGCTTTTTCAACAGCTTGCTTATGCGAGATGTTGCCCTTGCCAATCAAGACTTTCCGCTTGTGGGCGATAATCTGGTTGTCCAAAGCCTCTATCCAGTCTTTCATGGTCATGGGATTCATTTCCAACGCTTGGAACTCGGCAAAGTCCAAGAAGCCGGAAACAAGCAGGTTCAATCGTTGGAGTTCAATCTCCGAGAGATAGTTTTTGGCAATCTTCACATCGTCCTTTGTTACATAATTGCCCTTGAAATTTGTCATGCCTACAAATGGCTTCTCGTTGTCCACACGATTATAGACGACTTCCGCTGCAGTATTCTCGTGAACGGCATAGTGCAACTTGTTTTGCACGGTAGCGAAAAACATTTTTGTCATCTCGTCTCGTGGATTATAGTCCGTGGCTGTGGCATAAATATCCGTAACCTGCTGGTAGAAGTTGCGCTCACTGCTGCGAATATCTCTGATTCGTTGAAGCAATTCACGAAAATAACGATTGCCCCCTTGTTTCAACCGCTCATCATCCATGGCAAACCCTTTTTGGATATACTCATGAAGCCGTTGAGTCGCCCAACGGCGGAAGCGGGTTGCCACTTGAGATTGCACACGATAGCCCAAGGCTATAACCATATCGAGGTTGTAGTGGTCAATGTTACGTTTTACCTGACGATTACCTTCCTGGCGAACTAACAAGAATTTCTTGTTGGTTGCTTCTATGGCGAGTTCTCCGTTCTTATATATATTGTCCACATGTTGACTGATATTTTGTTGCGTAGTACAATAAATTTCTGCCAATTGATTTTGTGTCAGCCACAAATCCTCATCAGCAAAGCGCACCGACACTTGAGTTATCTCATTGTCGTCCTGATAGAGTGTTATTTTGTTTTCGTCGCTCACCGGTTTTTCTTTTTTTATAACTTCTTTTATCCCAATAATCACATTCTTTCATGCCAATGTAGAATGTTCTACATTGGATATCAGTAAAGCCATATATCCTTTCAGATATTCGCTTCGCCAAGGTTCTTCGAATACGATGTCGTATGATTCGATAATCATATCAAATAATCCATGAAAAACTTCAATATTTGTATCTGATGCAAATATAGTTATTAATTATGAAAATTGACAAAGTATTAGCGGAAATACCTTCCCCTATTGGATTTTTATTTTATACCGGTTATTTGGAATCGGCTTTTGGCTCTCAAAGATTGCCGGCGTAATTCAGAAGTTCCGGCCGGAACTCGAAGTGCATGGTGTCGTAATGATACCAGTTGCCGCCCCAGATGAATCCGTGGCGATGGAAAATATCCGCAATCTGCTTCGGAATCCGGTTGACGTATCTGATTCCGGCGCTTTCGTCGGCATCGGGATTATTCCATTTCCAGTAATCGGAGTAATTGACACCTATGTCAAAAGCTATGCCATAGCTATGCGCGCTCTGACGGTTGGCTCCGCGCACCTTGCGCCAATAGAAAGTGCCTGACGATTTTAGATATTTTCGTAGTCCGGGGTATTTTTCAAGTTCGATGCCTACATTGCGCAGACTGTCGGCTGCGCCGTTGATGCGTGTGAACCGTACATTCTCGCCAATCCATTTTACAGTCACCAGATTCTTCTGCACTGCGGCTGAATTGTCGCCATACATTTTCTTGAACAATGCCTCACAACGAGAGCGGCCTGCATCGGAGAGATATTCCGGGGCACCTGTATGCTCCTTGTATAAGTCAGCGAACATATCCTCAATGTCGGAGTTGTCAAGCCGCTGTTCGAAGGTTTTCTCCTTGCCGTCGTCGTAAGGCATCGATGTGCCGTCGGTGAAGAGAATGTTCCTGCCGTCCCATCCGGAAATGAAGTCCGGATATGCTTTAAGCAGAGCGTTCACACCGGCCGGAATTGTGTCGTCGGCCGCTTGTCCGGCAGATTGCTCGGCGACCGGCATGACGGAATCGTCGGCAACCCCGCTGTCGGGATTGCCGGGATTCCGTTTGGCGGCCGGGGTATTGCAACCGGTGCAGTATGCCAGTATTGTCAATAGCCCGTAAAGACAGAGATGTCTCATTCGTATTTCTGGAGGAAAGTTACGTTGTATTTTTCAATTTCAGAGAGTTCATCTTCCGGCACTTCGGTGACTGTGGGCCGGTACCATGGGAACTGGCTGAAATACTGTTGCAGGTCCTCGCTCTGGAACTTGTGCCCGTGTATGGCGAAAATGGTATTGCGCATCAGGCGTAGTTCAGCTTTGGAATAGGGCGCAAGGTCCTGAGCGGTGAGTTTGCGCCCGGTCACCATAGCGCGGTAATCGCTGCCGGAGTCAGCCTCGGCCTTGACGGGATTGGTGTTGTCCGCGAACATCCCTTCAAGGGTTTCCATGGCCAGGGGGTCCAGTGTCTTGGAGATTACGTAGACGACAATTGAATTGCCGTCCTCCTGGAATTGAACGAGAACCGCTTCATTGCCCTTTTCCATTAAGGTGGCCATAATTTCGGTGTCAGGTATCATTTCGTTTTTTACTGATTTGAAACCCTTGGCGCCTATAGCTTTGACCAGAGAGTCATAATTCTCCTTCTTCAGGTTGCGTGTGGCGGTGACGTCAATCTGGACGGCTGTTAATTTAGCTTCGGTGTTCCATGCGTATCCGGAGCCGTCGGGCATAGTCGGATAAGTGCTGAAACAGGCCAAGGGAATGATTTCGCCGGAGGAATTGCCTGTTATTTTGGAGTTTATCGCTTTTATATTGTTATCCGTGTATATCGGGGTTTCGTCGTGGAATATTTTGTCGGGAGTCTGACCGAATGTCAGACCGCAGGCTCCGTTATCGGAAATCATTTCGGCGATACGGCTGATTGTTCCGCTGAAATCGAAGTAATCGCTTTTGATTTCCTGACTGGGCGATAACTGGTCGCAGAAGCGGTAGAAGTCCTCTTTGCCTTGAATCTCGCCGTCACCGTCAATCAGAACGAATGTGTTGCCGTCTTTGGCGAATAACCCGAAGTCCGGAGTAGCGGTCGACATCTCCTTATAGTTGAGAGTAAGTATGGTCTCTCCTTTGTCGTCAAGTTTGATAATGTCGGAATCATTGGTTTTCTTTGCCCAGAATGTATCCTCGGAGGCGAAAGCCAAGCCGTAATACTTGGCGCGTATCAGGGTTTTTCCTTTGATATCCATTACACCCATTTGGCGGTCATCGCTCTCGAAGATAATATAGTTGCCATTGAATGTCAATACCTTGTCAATCCTGTCAGGAAGTTTGGTCGCTTCTCCTTTTTCGTCAAGCACTGAAAACCGTCCGTCCTCATCCTTGACTACCATGTGGTTCTTGATGAATGCGGTTTCGACTTTATATTTATCCTTGATTTTAAAGAGGGATTCTCCGTTTGTGCCGATTACTTCCGAATTGCTGTTGAAATCCCCCTCATCCGCCGCTGTGACGGCGTATCCGTCTACGAAGCATTGGACATTGGAATATTTAGGTTTGATTACCAGCTCACCCTTTGTATTGACGAATCCCCATTTCTGATTCTCGAACTGCACGGCGAGGAGTCCGGACTGAAAACAGGTATGAGAAGCCACGATTTCCATATTCTCCTTGGGAGTGAGTTCTACTTCCTTCTCTCCCTTATTGTTGATAAGGGTTATACGGCTGTCGGGGAAGGTGACCGGTATCAGGCCGTCATTCATTATGCCTACGTATAGAAGAGAATCGCAGCCTGGCACCTCTTCGGGCGATTTGTCTCCTGCGGTATAGAGCGTGTAGCCTCCGTTGGAGTTTTCAGCACAGAACACTCCGTTGACGCAGGCATAGACATCGTTTTTGAACTCGCTGTCATATACTATGGTTCCGTCAGAGGAGACCATGCTCCAGTTGGCATCCTTTGATGTCTTGACGGGAATAAGCTCTACGTCGAGTTTGTCTCCGCCTCCGAAACATCCTGTCATGGAGAACATGAGTAACGACAGAATTGCCGTTGCCAAAAATGATTGTTTCAATTTCATGGTAACTGTAATTTTATTGATTTGAAAGGTTAACGCCTCAAAATTAATCAAATAATTTGATATTTCAAAATTCAGGATTATTATCGCATCAAAGGATGTAAAAAAGGCTTCGGAGGGTTTCCGAAGCCTTAGTGGAATCATTAGAGTGTCTGTTTATTTTACCATTACCTTGTGGGCTTTGTCGCCGGTGCGTACCACGTATACACCTGTGGCGAGGCCGTTGGCGTTTACGCGGGCACCGCTGATGCTGTAAATCTCGGCACCGGCGGGAGCGATGATGTCGTTGCCGCGCACGAGGACGGTCCGGTCAGCCTGAATGTCTTCAACGGATACAGGCTCCTTGAACTTGAGGGGATAGAGCTGAAGTTCGGGAGCGTCGGCACCCTTGGCCTGATAGTAGGAGATGAGTGCGACGAGGTCCTTGTCCGTTTCTGTAGCGGGGAAGTCAAGGTTGAACTTGTTGTAGGCGGTCATCGAACCGGTGGCGTCGGTTACCTCGGTGCCGTCATAGGATACGTTCTTTATTATGATGTATTCGTTCTGGTCCTCGGGAGTAATCTGAGCGATAGTCATTACATAGGGCTCTACAGTCTCGGTGCCTTCGGGCTCGCCGAATGTGGCTGCGTTGGCCATGAGCTCGTAAGTGGAGTAGTAGTTCTTGAATGTGCCCTTGAAGCCGGAGAGCACATCGCCCTGGGTGTATGTCTTGTCAAGTTTGCCGTATACGAGTATGGAGGCTGTCTCGTCGCGGAGGTAGAGGTTGCTGCCGTTTACGTATGTGACCGCAGCCTTGCCGCTGTAAGTGAACTCGGTCTCCTCGTCGGTGAGGCCGGCCTTGATGATGTCTTCGATGCTTTCCATCACCATGTCCTTGGTATAGGTGGCGGTAGCCACGGGGCTGTCGTTGAAGCCTTCCTTTACAGCGTAAGCCTTTACGGTAGTGGTCGCTGTCAGGACAATGGGAGCCTCGTATTTACCGGATTCGGTGGTGGGAGCGGTGCCGTCCAGGGTATAGTAGACGGTAGTGCCCTCTTCGGCGGCTATGGTTACGGCCAGCTGGTCGGCGAAGGAAGTGCCGGAAGCGGGAGTGAATGTGGGAACAGCCAGAGTCTCCATGGTCGATGTGCCGGAAGTTACGGTGAGCCCTTTGATGCGGATAGTGCCTTCAGAGGTGAAGGTGATGGCGTTGGCGGCGCCGGTCCAGGTTATTACCTTGGGCGTTGCGGCGTCGAAGGTGATTGTGCCGGTATCTACGGTCATGGATGTCTTCTTGTTGTTCTGGTCAAGGTCGAAGACAATCTGAGTGATTTCGGTGCCGGCGGCGGCAGCTATGGCCATAGTGTTTTGGCCGTAGAGGCGTACTGTGCGCTGCTGGTCCTTGGCGGTTGAAGTAGCCCAGTAGTAAGCCGGGGCATTGCTGTTTCCGCCATCGGTGAAAGAGAAGTCGAAACCGCCGAGTTTGAAGGATTCGACGGGCTGGTAGTGCTTGGCGGCCTTTACAGTGCCATCGTCTTTAAGGGTTTCTTCGGTCAACGTGCCGACAAAGTCGGTCGCATCGTCAACGTTGAGAGTCACTTCGTCAGCTGTGGCCATTGACATACAGCAGGCGGCAGCAGCGAAGGAGAGTAATAATTTCTTCATCTGGATAAGGATTTAAAGATTATATGATTACTGATAATATGTGTATCGAAAAAAACGCATATATAATAACATATATGGAGAGTAAAAGTTCGTGTTCCGGGAAGGGAAATATGCTATTCCGTGCAAAATTAGCAAGTAATTTTCAGATGTGCAACAATCGCAGCGGACCCCGCATTTGTAAATGAGAGACGAATCCGGGTTAATTTAAGTTAAATATTGAATATGTCAAATTTCCAATGTCTTTTATATTAAGTCGTTGATTGAGACGCAGGGAATAATAATCAATTATAAGACTTGTGTAATCAAGTAATTTTGCGGTGTGTCAGATGTGTGGACACAAGCAAATGTAATAAATTTTTAATTTAAAACCGATTGAGTTAAGTAGATGTTGAAAATTAGTTTATATCGAAATTTTTGCGTATCTTTGTGTGG
>URIC01000040.1 GCA_900547755.1 uncultured Bacteroidales bacterium | reverse complement strand
CCGCCATATTGGGCAGGCAGGCTCTCGGTGTCGAAATAGACGTAATTCTGGAGATTCTCGAAGCCGGCCTCTATTTTCGTGCGTGTCCAGGGGACAGTGACAGCGCCGCCGGCGCGGAAAGAGCGGGTCTTGCCAAAATCGTTGTTCCAGGCGAAGTGGTTGGAGATAAAGTGGTTCAGCAGATAGGGCTGGGCCACGTTTCTAAAATGCCCTTTCACTTCCACAGGCACCGTATCCCCGAACAGAGGTATACGTGTGGAGGCGATGCCGCTGAGTTCTATGTCGGCGGCCACGTCCCCCACGAGGCCCATGCGGAAGTCCGCCTCATAAGTGAGTATGGAGCCTTTCTGCTTGGTGAGCTGCGCTCCGGCCCAGAGCAGATTCCGGCTCGCCTTCTCCTTGACCGAGAAACCCTCGGGAAGCATCGTCAGCCGGTCAGCCGGAAAATCCTCCTCGTCAGGGATGGCCGCTCCCGGCTGTATGAAGCGCTGCAGACTGTGCTGCGCATAGGCGGAAAGCCCGAACTTGGCCCACTTCTGAAAGCCTTCTACCATCTGAATACCGAGAGTGTTCGTGAAGTCGGTGTAACGGGTATTGTCGCGGGTATTCTCAGGCTGCAGGTAGCGGTTAGGCCAGAAAGCCTGCCCCTCCGCAGGGTTATCATTCAGGAAGAGATGGTGGCCGCTCTTGTAATCCATGGTCCATATGAACTTGGTCACCGGGACATAGACATTACGTGTCAAAGTGTCGTTCACTGCCTCCTCGCGCCAGAAACCCACATTGTATGCCTGGTTCAGATATAGCTGCTGGCCGGTGACTCGGGTATGCGCCCTCGTAAGGTTCACCGGAATGGTCTTCGCGTCTATTTTGCTCACACCGCCCTGGAGTTGCGCCGGGTCGGTTATGTAAAGCGCGTCACTGATACCGCCGTTCTCCTTGTTAAGCATGTTCCAGTGGTTATAGAAGGCCTGCATCTCGTAACGGTCCCCCTTGTAATAGCCTGAAAACCCGAACACAAAGTCCTTGGTGGACTGCGCCTCGTACGCTCCCTTTGAATACAGGTAATCCATTTTGGCGCCGAGACCTATGCGGCGGTTTACATTGCCGGCGAAATCCACACGCAGTCGGTCCTGAGAGTTCTGCTTGCCCCCGCCCATATTGTAACTGAGCTGTGTGAAAGGGATATAGACGTTATAGAAACGCTGCTTCTCATAAGTGGGGAGCCAGGGGCGCAGGGCATCCAGGAAGAAGAATTCATTGCGGGCCGGGCGGTCGAAGAATATCTGATTCTGACCCTCGGCGCCGAGGTTTCCGGTTGTGGCGTATGCGTCGCTCACCATCGAAGGGATGGCCTGCCGCTGATAATTGTAGGGCAGAGTGTCAAACTCGGCGGCCTTGTGCAGCCCCAGCGGAGCTATAAGCCTCCAGCATGAGGGATGACGCACCGGCACAGAGTCTCCCCCGGTCTCCCGGGCAAAAAGAGACACGGCGCAGAACAGCAGCGCCACGGTTATAAATATGTTTCGTTTCAACAATCGCATTTCGAGATGACAAAATTACCCAAATCCGCCGAATTATGCAAATCCGGACAAATCCGGACATCTTCGCACCGCCACAATAATATCACATAGGGCGCACGGCAGAGCGCCCAAAAGGTGCGCGGTTCGGACTGAGGCTTGCGGGTCAGGAGACCACGCAAGGAAAGACGGTATATTTTTTAGTCTGATTGTAACCCTTTCACAAAAAATTATTAATTTTGCGGCTGCAGACCGTTTGAAGCTCCGGTTGAGGGGACGAGGGCGCGTCGACAGACATAATGAAAAGCGTTTATCCACGCTGATTCTTGGCGAATCGAAATTCTCGCAAAATTTCTTATTACAGTCAAGGATTGAGCAACGGTAGATGCCCATGGATATGTAATTATCTTGCTTCGACACAATTTTTCGAGAGAAATATAGCCGAAAGCATGATTGCATATATAAGCGTAGGGCTTCTTCGTTGCCGTCCGACTGTAATAAGGCAATGCGAGAAGCCTCGATTCGTAGGACGGTAACCGATACAGATTCCTACGCTTTCTTATATTCTAATTAAACGCCAACGAGAGGATGACCGCGGCAGACATACAAAAAATGCAAATTTATAAAAAATCGTTTATTTTTAAGGCAAATCGTTTCGAAGAGTATCAGAATGGATGCTGCACAAATAGTGGACGATGCAACACTATCGTTGTTGCAAAAGTATTGAACAATGGATGTATCGGGATGATGCTTCAGGGAACAGTTCCGGTTCGAATTAACAACAATTTTGGGTTACCAATCTTTGGTTCACAACATGGTGATGTTCTTGAGGATAGAGTGCAATATGGAAGAATTCCAGATTCCATGAGTTGGCATGATTCTAACGAGCCTGTTGTGTGTAATATTTTCAATAACATGACATGCATTAGGTTCGCTATGATGTCACCATTAAGAATAATAGAATTTTACGGTAAATTTTCAGATATAACCACTTTATAGAAAATCTTTATGGCAGAAGGGATTAATATGGGCAGAAAATGCCCTTGGACAAAAGACTTTATAAGAACACTATATGATAGAGTTGACGCATATTGCAAGATAGCGACTTTATATGCAATGAAAACAGAAGGTAAGCAGGCTGCAATGGAAACGATGGCCTCTTATAATATGTTTAAATACCCAATCGTATATATTTTTTTTCATTATCATTTTGGTAAATTTGAAGATTTAGGCATGCAAGATACTGATATCTCATCGTACATGATGTATCTTTCAATGGTAAGACAATTCACAAAAGGAATGATAGATGGAATGCAAAAGCAAAACGTTTTTGACTTTGACAAAAATAATGAGATTACACCGGCTTTGTTAGCTATCTGCAAAGAAGTTCTATTTATAGAAAATAATTTTTAACACCGATGAGGCTGTATCCAAATGACTTTTTGGCACATCAGTCCTTGCGGGTCTACTGACCACGAGTGGTCGGAAGACCCGCATGCCCCATACTTGGTTTCTTGTCGTGTTTCAGGGGATGAGAATCTTCCTGGAATCGCCTCCTGTCTTCATTATATACACTACGCTGTCCGGCACCCTTATATGCGTCGGTGTCTTGCCGAACCTGTAATCTCCTAATAGCAAATGATTATCAAAAAAGGAACTGCCAAGAATACGATAACAGCATAAGGCTTCATCTAAGAGGCTGTTTCTAAATACAAGTAAAGGCCCGAAGATTGAATCTTCGGGCCTTTACTTGTATTTATAGGGAGTTTGCAATTACTTGAGTACGCCGAGCTTCTTGCCTACCTTGATGAAGGCGGCGATGGCACGGTCAAGCTGCTCGCGGTTGTGGCCGGCAGAGAGCTGAACACGGATACGTGCCTGTCCTTTCGGCACTACGGGATAGTAGAAACCGGTTACATAGATACCCTCTTTCTGCATCTCGGCGGCGAAATCCTGACTCAGCTTGGCGTCGTACAGCATGACGGCGCAGATGGCGCTCTGTGTGGGCTTGATGTCGAAACCGGCATCCAACATCCGGGTGCGGAAGTATTCCACATTCTCCATCAGCTTGGTGTGCAGGTCATTGCTCTTAGCCAGTTTGTCGAACATGGCGATGCTGGCGCCTACGATGGCGGGAGCTACAGAGTTAGAGAACAGATAGGGACGTGAGCGCTGACGCAGCATGTCTATAATCTCCTTGCGACCGGTGGTGAAACCGCCCATAGCGCCGCCGAAGCTCTTGCCTAAGGTACCGGTGAAGATGTCTATGTCGCCATAAGCGTCGAACTGCTCGGCGACGCCGTGGCCTGTGGGACCTACCACACCTGCGGAATGGCTCTCGTCCACCATAACCAACGCATTGTACTTCTTGGCCAGCTCTACAATCTTGTCCATGGGGGCCACGTTACCGTCCATAGAGAAGACGCCGTCGGTAGCGATGATGCGGAAACGCTGTGCCTGGGCTTCCTGCAGACAGCGCTCCAGGTCGGCCATGTCGGCGTTGGCGTAACGATAACGTTTAGCCTTGCACAGACGCACGCCGTCAATGATTGAAGCATGGTTCAGAGAGTCGGAGATAATAGCGTCCTCCTCGGTGAGCAGAGGCTCGAACAGACCGCCGTTGGCATCGAAGCAAGCGGCATAGAGGATAGTGTCCTCGGTCTTGAAATAGTCGGAGATAGCCTTCTCCAGTTCCTTGTGCAGGTCCTGAGTACCGCAGATGAAGCGCACGGAGCTCATGCCGTAGCCACGGCGGTCCATAGCCTCCTTGGCGGCGGCAATCAGGTCCGGGTCGTCTGAGAGGCCCAGGTAGTTGTTGGCGCAGAAGTTCAGCACCTCGCCCTGGGTGCCCTCTACGGCTATGTCAGCCTTCTGGGGGGTCACTATCACTCTTTCGTTCTTGTAAAGACCAGCGTCCTTGATGTCCTGCAGTTCTTTCTGCAGATGTTCCTTGAATCCGGTGTACATTGTCAGTTTTAGATTTATAGGTTGTTTTGGGTTGTTCTGAATTGACACCCCAAAATTACAAAAATCCGCCAACACAGGCAAGCAGTATCTCACTTTTTTATTCATACTCTCCTGATTCCGCACGCCGCCCGCTCTGTCAGCACCTGTAAAGTCCCCTGCGATAGTGGCGTACGGCGCTCTGCGGGGCGAAAAATATACGGGACGTAATTTTTTGTGGCGCCACAGCGCTTCTCTTACAGATTTTTTACTTAATTTTGCAGTCAGAAACAAATCTATTGCCACTCAATAAGAAATGAAAAACGTTTTGATTATCGGCGCCACAGGCCAGATAGGCACTGAGCTTACCATGAAGCTGCGCCATACATATCCCAACGGCGACATCGTGGCCGGCTACATTCCCGGAGCCGAGCCCAAGGGAGAACTTTTAGAGTCCGGACCCTCGCATCTGGTGGACATAACCAATCCCGCACAGATAGCCGAGGCCGTGGACAAGTACAAGGTAGACACCATCTACAACCTGGCTGCCCTGCTGTCGGCAGTGGCCGAGAACAAGCCCCAGCTCGCTTGGAAAATCGGTCTCGGCGGTCTGTTCAACACCCTTGAGGTGGCCCGCGAGAAAGGTTGCGCAGTCTTCACCCCCTCATCCATCGGTTCCTTCGGCCCCGACACTCCCAAGGACAAGACTCCTCAGGACACAGTACAGCGTCCCCGCACTATGTACGGCGTGACCAAGGTGAGCGGTGAGCTTCTCGGCGATTACTACGCAAAGCGCTTCGGCGTAGACACACGCTCGGTACGTTTCCCGGGCCTCATCAGTTACGTGGCTCCTCCCGGTGGCGGCACAACCGACTATGCAGTGGACATCTACTATGCAGCGGTGAAGGGCGAGACTTTCAAATGCCCCATCGCCGCCGGCACTTTCATGGACATGATGTATATGCCCGACGCACTGCGCGCCGCCATAGAGATTATGGAGGCTGACCCCACACGTCTGGTACACCGCAACAGCTTCAACATCGCTTCCATGAGCTTCGACCCCGAAATCATCTACAACAAAATCAAGGAGTATATCCCCTCCTTCAAGATGGAATACGAGGCTGACCCGCTGCGTCAGGCCATAGCCGACTCCTGGCCCAACAGCCTGGATGACAGCTGCGCACGCAACGAGTGGGACTGGAAGCCCGAGTATGACCTGGACGGCATGACACGCCACATGATTGCTCACCTCCGCGAGAAATTCGGCATCGAGAAACCCGCCGACTGCAAAATCTGACTCTCTACTACTGTCTTATATAAATGAATCGGGATGTCCCATGAGGGACATCCCGATTCATTTATCAGGGGTTTCAGATTATCACTTCTTGAAGTAACGGTTGTACAGACCCTGGAAACCCTGGCCATGACGGGCCTCGTCCTTGGCCATTTCATGAACGGTGTCGTGGATAGCGTCCTGGTTGTTCTTCTTGGCGTTGGCGGCGATACGCATCTTGTCGGCGTTGGCACCTGCCTCGGCAGCCATACGCTTCTCCAGGTTGGTCTTGGTGTCCCAGACCATGTCGCCGAGCAGCTCGCAGAACTTGGCTGCGTGCTCAGCCTCCTCGAAGGCGTAGCGCTTGAAGGCCTCGGCCACTTCGGGATAGCCCTCGCGGTCAGCCTGACGGCTCATAGCCAGATACATACCTACCTCGGTACATTCGCCCACGAAGTGGTTGTTCAGGTCTTTCTTCATCTCCTCGTCAGCGTCCTTGGCCACACCGATTACGTGTTCTGTCACAAACTGGAGCATAGCGTCCTCGTCAGCCTTTGTATATTCTTTGAACTTGGATGCGGGAGCGCCGCACTGGGGGCACTTCTCAGGAGCCTGGTCACCGGCTGCGACATAGCCGCAAACGGTGCAAATCCATTCTTTTGCCATAATTGATTAAGTGTTTAGTTATGAATTGTTATTATCTGTGTTATTTTATTTTCAGTTATTCGATTATTCTCTGCCGGAGAGAATGTCCGCACTACAGCTCACTCACAAGTCTGAGCCAGGATACTTCGCAATCTCTGCCGGGGCGTACGGCCAGATGGCGGGAGCGCTTCACCCGGGGAATCCAAATTATCCTGTCCGAGGAATCCACACACACCGGATAATTACGGCGCCGGGACACATCCACTCCGGCTTCCCGGAGCAAATCGCTCACCAGCTTGGTGCCGCTCATTCCCATAGGGGCCATACGGTCGGCCTTGCGTGCGGGACGGAGCGTCAATTTTTCAGCTCCGCTATAATATAACGTCGCTTCCCCTATATTAGTTCGCACCATGCGCATTGTTTCTTCAGTAAGCGGCAGAACGCCGCCCTTACATTCGGGCATGGCACTCATTTCCTCTTTACCGTGGAAGCGAAGCCCCTCGCGTGACATACACACCTCACCTTCCCGCACAGCCCAACGCCGCCCGGGACGCAGTCCGGCAGCCATCTCGTCAATCTGCGCGGACGAGGCTCCCCTGCCCTCCAGCCAATCCATCAGCAACAACGCCCGCGAAGGGGCACCGACATATGCCTCCGCGCTCAGAAAACATGGGTCCTTCGCCAGCCACGGCGCCATAGCCTTCTCACACACACGCCTGGTTTCCGCCAGATTGGTCCTCGTACGGACCAGAGATTTGCTCACCCCAGGCCAACGGACAGCTATGAGCGGCAACAGTTCGCGACGTATGAAGTTGCGTTTGAAGTCGCTGGTGAGATTCGAGGAATCGGTAATATAGGAATACCCGCAATGATTCATATACTCCTCGATCTCCGCCCGGGAGATTCCGAGCATCGGGCGCACGATTCGCCCAGTGTCGACGCTCATGCCGCACAGTCCCGCTATGCCGGTGCCGCGCAACAGGTTCAGGAGCATAGTCTCGTCGTTGTCATCCCGGTTATGCCCCACGGCTATGCGGACGCACCCCTCCTCGGCGGCAAGCCGCTCAAACGCCGCGTAGCGGAGTTCCCGACAGGCCATTTCCAGGCTTACCCCATGCTCCCGCCGATATGCCGGCACATCGAAATGCACCACACGCAACGGCACTCCGAGACAGCGGCAACGCTCTTCCACAAACTCGCGGTCCCGCTCGCTCTCCTCTCCACGCAGGTGGAAGTCGCAGTGTACGGCCACACTCTCGGCTCCGCCCTCCACACAGGCATGGAGCAAAGCCATAGAGTCAGCTCCGCCACTTACACACACCAACAGGCGTCCGTGCGGCAATCCGGCATTGACACGTCTTACAAATTCTTCCGGTTTCACTCTGCAAAATTAGCTAATTTAAGGCTTCTGCGGCTTCAGGAAACAAAAAAATTTGCCCAACTCGCAAAAAATACCTAATTTTGCACCGCCATTACGAGGGGTCGCTACCCTCAACTAATGATTTTAACGTTAAAAACCGCATTTTAAAATGAAAAAAGACATTCATCCCTCCAACTACCGCGAGGTCGTTTTCAAGGATATGAGTAACGATGAAATCTTCATCACCCGCTCCACAGTCAACGCCAAGGAGACTATCGAAATCGACGGCAAGGAATATCCTCTGGTAAAACTTGAGATTACCAGCTCCTCGCACCCCTTCTTCACCGGCAAGCAGAAACTGGTGGACACCGCAGGTCGCGTGGACAAGTTCCGCAGCCGCTACGGCAACCGCATAAAGAAGTAATGCCGAGTTCCCGCCGAGGGAAAAAGAAACCGGGAGAGACGACCGACGGGTCATCTCTCCCGGACTTTTTCACACACACATTTTTATCACTTCACAAATTTATAGGCTTTGCCATTGGCCGACATTATGCAGAGGCCATCGGGAAGCGCTGACACATCCAAAGCGTTCAGTCCTTCCTCAATAGCCACAGACATCAGCATACGTCCGTCCGAGGCATAGATACAAGCGTCGCATACAGAAGCGGAACGCAACCGCAACATTCCGGAACAGCAGCCGAGAAGCACTACCCCGTCAACCACCGACACATCTTGGACCGAAGTTTCAATCCTGGCATCCGGGTGCAGGTCCTCGCCTCCGCAAATCTCGGCGGAACTTTCGCCGAGCCAACCGCAGTTCTGATTCACCGCCGTGTACACTTTTATAAAGTCCACCCTGTCCAGATGCACCGGTTTTCCGTCAGAATCCACAGCCCAGTCTATCTTGAAACCCGGGTCCTGAGTATTCGGAAGGTTGTCCGCATAGCCCCAAGCCTTGGGATACTGCACGAAATTGGTGCCCTCGCCGCTTTGGTCAAGGTAATTGTCAGCCAAAACCGAACCCTGGAACTCCAATGTCTCCGCTTCAAGCCATTCAGGCCAATAGCTCTGGGCGTGGAAGCTGTTGCGCTGCACATAGCCCTGCGGACGGGACTCGCAGTCGGTGGTCCACAGAATGTATGTCCGGTCAGTGATATAACGGTAGTCGGGGTCCGGGTCCGCCTCCTTGTCGGCAGCCGGACGATGATAGGTCATAGTCACGCCATGCAATGTATCGTCTTCGTAATAATCGCTTCCTGCAAGCTCATACCAGGGGTCGTCAGGCAGTCCGTTGCCATTCCCGTCAACGGATACCATTACAATCGCCGGTTCCGATGAACCGCCGGATACGGCACCCTCGGCCACAAACGAGTTCCCGAAAATCTTGAAATCATATTGGTCCTTAACGTTCACAACCGGATGGTCAAAACCCACAATGACATAGCCGCCCCAGGCCCCGAGCGAAATCATGCCCGGCTGACTGTCTCCGCAAATCTGTTCGCGAACCTTGTCCAGCATCACCTCCCGGGTGTCTCCATCCTCATACTCAGGCAACACATTCACAAACTGGCCCGGAGCCGGCATGAAATCATACACCTTCTCCAACCAGGGAGACACGGCACCGGCCGATTCCGCAGCCAGGGCTGCGCCCAGCGCCAACACACAAGTAAGTCTCTGTCTCATATTCTCATATATTGTATATTTAAATAATAATGGCGGTGTGAGGGGGATGTCGTCCCCTCCACACCTGAATGGCCTTAGGGTATGAATACTTTCAAAGTCAGCGCACCCGAATCATCACGCAGCAGGTAAATGCCCGCAGGCACACCAAGTTCCACTTTCACATCTCCGTCAGAGACAACGGACCATACAGCCGCGCCGGAGGCAGACCACAAGGTCAGCGTTCTTCCCTCCAGGCCGTCCACACGCAGCGTACGGCCGCGCAGACTTACCGTACCGTCCACGCCTACAGCGACAATGCCGGTGTCCTTGGTCACCGTGACCACACACACGGCCTTCACGTCATCGGAGGCAGCGGCGCTTGCGGTAATGTTCGCGGTGCCGGGCATGACGCCGGCGACTTCGCCCTGAGCCGAAACCGTAGCCACAGTCTCGTCTGAACTGCTCCACTCCACCGTCTTGTCGTCCGCATCGGCGGGAAGCACTGTGGCGGCAATCACGCAGGTATTACCCTCAACCACCGTAGTCTCTATGGGGTCGAGGGTTATGCTGGTAGCTGGAGTGAACACCTTTACATGGCACGTTGCCGCATTGCCATTCACATCGGTAGCGATGACTGCGGTCTCGCCGCTCTTCACGCCGGTGACTACACCGGTCTGGGAGACGGTAGCCACGGTCTCGTCAGCCACGCTCCAGATTACAACCTTGTCGTCAGCGTCCTCAGGCTCTACGGTGGCAGTCAGGGTCACAGTCCGGCCCTTGGCCACCGTGACCTCCTCAAGGTCAAGCGTAACGCCGGTGGCGGGAGTGATGACCGTCACCTCGCAGGCAGCGGTGTGTCCCTCCACGTCGGCGGCAGTGACGGTTGCCTTTCCGGTCTTCACTGCGGTTACTGTGCCCTCGGCATCCACAGTGGCCACAGTCTCGTCTGAACTGCTCCAAGCCACGGCCTTGTCATCAGCGTCCTCGGGACCTACGGTGACGACCAAGGCAGCGGTCTCACCCTTGCGCAGCGCCAGAGTCTCCTTGTCGATGGTTATGCTTTCAGCCGGAGTCGTCACCGTGACCTCACAGGTAGCGCTCAGGCCGGAGGCATGGGAAGCGGTCAAGGTGGCCGTGCCGGTCTTCAACGCTGTGACAACACCCTGCGCGTCGACGGTGGCTACAGCCTCGTCTGAACTGCTCCAGACAACTGCCTTGTCACTTGCATCCTCGGGAGCGACCGTGGCGGTAAGAGTCACGTTCTCCCCTTTCTTGAGAGCCAAGGTCTCCTGGCCGAGAGTCAAGCCGGTGGCGGAGGTGGTCACGGTAACAGAAACCTCTGTCCTCACTGACTCATCGGCAACGGACTTGGCCGTGATGGTCGCCTCGCCGTTGGCCACGGCAGTCACAACGCCTTTTTCATCAACGGCAGCCACCGCTGTGTCCGAGCTTTCCCAAGCCACGGCGCTTGCCGGAGCAATCTCGGGAGTGAGCGCGGGGGTGAGGGCCAGGGTAGACCCCTTCTCCATGTTGAAGGCAGTCTCTGCAAAGGAGATGCCGGTCACAGGCACAGGATGACTCGGGTCCACACCTATCATCAAGGCCTGGAACTCGGGAGAGCCATAGTATTTGACAGACTGGGCGGTAAAGTCAGCCTCGTAATACATAGGGTTCACGCCCGGGAAAGAGTTTTCCCAACCATAGCTGTCAGGGCCTCCAAGCGGACAGGAACCTTCTACTTTAACCAATCCATCTCTGTACGACTTGGAGCGTGAGTTCTTGTAGTCCATGCGCACAAACTCATGTGAGGATTCAATATGTACCTTGGTTCCCTCAGGCAGTTGAAGAACCGAAGTCTTCTCTTTGCACTGAGTAATTTTAAGTTTTGTGCCCTCAGCCGGAGTAAAGGTCACCTTAACGGTCACATCATCTCCGGCATGGCCAATGAGTGTAATCGCGCCGTCTAGTTCGATATCCTCGCCCTCATATTTGGGAAGGGCGGGAGTAAGTTTCTCGGGGGCCTCGAAATCGAAATTGACAAGGACGTGATTCCCGACCTGAAATTTCAAAGACTCGCCCTCAGTGGGGAGCAACCCGTCCTTAAAGGCTTTGTAACGGACAGTGTACTCCTCCTTGTCCGGGACAGTAAAACCTCCGGTATACAGAGTGGATGCCTCGGTAGGCTCGGTGCCGTCGGTAGTGTAATATATACGTGCGTCCGCATCATAGCTTATTATATATATGGGCTGGTTGCGTGCCGCTTTGAAGGTCTTGAACGCTGTAGTGGTAGGATATAGATAAGGCCTCAGCGTGTGTTCTTCACTTGAGATATAGTCCAGGTACGGGAATGTGGAACTGCCGCTCTTCTGAAATTCGACCAGTCCCACCATGTCATAAGGGACATCAAGTTTCAGGTCCTGCTCTATGGAGGAATCAAAATACTTGAGTCTCAGCTTAGTGTTGCTCAGGGCCCAACCGTTGTACTTGACATTTAGAATACTGCCGCTCTGTCTGTAAGGCTCCAAATCGCAGACTTTCACCAAATAGTTGGCCGGAGCCTCGCACACCTTGTCGCCGGCAACCGGACGCGGCTCCACTTTGTCCACGTGGCCCGTCTTCAGCGGAAGTACCGCATTTTTGAAATTGGTATCGGTAGTCTTATGGAGCGTGAACCACTCGCCGTAGTTGCCTTCCTTCTCCTGACGGCAGAGAACCAGATTGGTCACCTGGTCTCCGGGGACAAGGTCTCCTCCATACCAGTGTACACAGATTGCCGCCGTCTCGTCCTGCATATAAATCCACGTATTTTCCAGGGCAAAATAGCCGGTTCCTTTTTTCACCCATGTCACAGTGGCCGTACCGGTGTATGTTATGGGGAACTTGCTGTTGCCTACTCCGTTAACCGACGTAGGGTCCAGATTAATGAAATCGGCAAGCGTAACTGCCTCCAGGTATATTAGACAATGCCAGCCGGACTTCTGGTCGCTCGGTTCCATACCCTCCTTAAAGGCCCTGACTCTCAATCCGTACGTTTTGCCAGGTGTGCAATCCTTGAAAACGCAACCGTCTTCAGGAAATACGGGAGACTCTTCCGTCACTTCCGGTGACGTAGCTCCTCCCCATTCATAAACCTCATAACGAATAGTCGCTCCCTCGGTGTCACATATTACCTCCTGTGGAGTGAATCTGGCACAATTTGAACTTCCGGTGCCGCTCACAGCGTCTCCTCGCGGGGTGGCTACTTTCTCCGCGTATGCGGCCGAGAAGGCCATCAGCACCGCGAAAACCAATGTTAAAAGATGTCTTGCCATTTGATTGTTTGATATTATGTTCATTAATTCAGTTGTGTCAATACTTTGATGTCATCTATGGCTACGTATGCCGGCACACTCATGCCATAACCGTTGCCCACATTGCTCTCCAGGTTGAGCACGATTTTCTTTATCTCGCCCATGGCGGAAAGGTCAAGACGTGTCCAGACGGATATGAATGTGCCGCCCTTGGCCAGTTCCAGGCTGGGCTGCACGCCTACCAGCCTGTCATTTACGTCATACCCGTAAGCCACCAACTTAAAATAATCATTGTCCTTGCCTGCCGGAGAAAGGCTGTTGCCGTTCTTCCACACGTTCACCGCGTATGTCGTGTTGGTCACCCACATCTCTTTGATTACCCGCGCTTTGCCGTCCTTGAACGTTAAGCAGGCTATGTTGCGGTTCTGCGCCAGACCCGACGGGTCTGTGTCGAAATACCCGTTCTGTATGCAGAAATTCTTCGAGCCGTCATGGCCGCCGTTGCCGTTGGAGTGACGGTAATACACCGCGAGTTGATGCTGGTAGTCACCGTTGGCCAGGGTCATGTCCACATAATTTGAGACGGCATGGCCGCCACCTCCCCAGAACTGATAGTCGCCATACGTGTTTGGGAACTCTGAGTACAGCTCCGTGTTGCCCTCGTCATACCAATGATATAGAGTATTGGTCTTGGGATAAAGCAAAGCTCCACCATACTGTGGATTGTCTATGAGCGAGGACCAGTCCTTCTTGCCGAGCATATTACCGCTCCCTTTGTAGTCCTCGTCCTCAAACGTCAGTATGCGCTCTCCCATGAGACGCACCTTCACGCTTATCTTGAAGGCACGCATGTCATGCCTCTTATTGACCACTATAAGACGCACATCGCAGTTCACGTTCTCCTCATCCGCAGCCTCAGGGGCCTTCACCACCAGGCTGCTGCCCGAGATACGCGCACTCCAGCCATCGGTAACGGTAGTGACATACAGGTCCGCGACACCCGTCAGCTTCAGGGAATATGTACGCTCTTGTCCAGCCTTGAAATAGGGGTCGGAAGTGTCTATCGTCAATCCGAAATTATCGACGCGAGGCACTGTAAAGGTTGTGCCGTCGGTCATATTGAAAGTGATTTCATCTTCTCCAGGCACCACTGAGGTAAACAGGCCCGCTACAGTAGCCGTAGGATGCACTTCTATCTTATTACCGTTTTCGTCAAGCAAGAAGGTGGGACCGTCGCCATAATCCACAGTCCAATATCCACCGGAAACACCGATTACAGGGGTTACACCGTCACGTCCATCCTTACCGTCCTGGCCATCCCTTCCGTCAGAGCCGTCCTGACCATCCTTACCATTCAGTCCGTCCTGTCCATCCTTGCCATCCTTGCCGTCTTTGCCATCCTTGCCGCACACCGGCATCTTGTTTCCATTCGCATCAGTGAGCCAGCGGGTTGTGCCCTCCATCGTCACCGTCCAGTAATATACGCCGTCGCTGTCCTCGCGAATACCTATGGCCGGGGCATCTGTCCCGTCACGGCCATCTTTGCCGTCGGCTCCATCTTCGCCGTCCTTGCCGTTCTGACCGTCTTTGCCATCCACGCCATCACGGCCGTTACGCACCTGCACGGAACGGCCGTCGCTCAGTACGAGCAGATAGCCGTAATCGGTCTGTGTACAGCCGGTTATCACCGCGCCGGAACTGACTCCGGCCACAAGGTCGCGCAGACTTGTTATGTCGGCGTTTATACCCGCAATCTTGTTCTCAATTGTGGTCACTCTCTCCTCCAGTCGGTCCACGCTCTCCCACAGGTCATCGTCATCATAACAGCCCGTAAGTCCGATACATACAAGAAGAGATAGACTCCAGATTAATGGTCTGATTTTCATAAATATTGATTTACAGTTAATTAAGCCGACTCCAAAAACGAATGACGGATTTCAGGAGGGTCTACGCCCCTGAAATCCGTCACCTTATGTGATGTCAACTTGAATCTGCAATCAGGCCACAGCGCATGGTCATGACACCGCGCTCCATAGGCTGTCTCGGACGGCATACAGCCGCCCGGCGGAATAACACATATCTTTGTCCAAATGCCACGTGGACCGAGACATGACTGACTGCAAACTCAAACAGGTCTTCTGACTCGGTCCAATCGCCTCGGACGCCTTCCCGGACACACGGGTCCAGTGACCGTCAATCCATCCTGAGGACGAAATGACTATTCCGTAGCGATTATCGGACACTCACAGCAGCGGGTACTGTCCGGGATTCTCACCCGGTTCCCTTCCGACCCTCCTGACGGACTCTAATAAATCCGCACGGGCCGGATGACCATAAGGTCACGTTTGATGCGATATAAAGAATCAAGGCCGGTTCCCATGACGGACCTTCTCCAAGGTCTCGTGCCGCACGAGGCGGGAACCCGTACCCCGTTTCACGCCGCAAAATTAGGAATTTTTTTTTAAACCGCCCCATACCTCCCGTTTTTTAACATTTTGCTCCTATTCCGGCTACGTTTCACAATCATGACCGTCCGTCAGCATATACGGCGCGGGCGGACTCCCGACAAGAAATCCGCCCGCGCGTTTATCAGGTTCCGGCAATGTGCCGTATATGTCAGTTCACCTCTTCGGTCACCACATCGACGGCATCAGGCTCCTTGGCCTCGCGCTCGGCCTCGTCGCGAAGCAGAGCGGCGTAATCCTCCTTGCTGGCGACCACCAGCCTGTCGTATTCGCGCAGACCGGTACCGGCGGGAATGAGGTGACCGCAAATAACGTTCTCCTTCATGCCTTCGAGGGTATCTGTCTTGCCGTTGATGGCAGCCTCGTTCAGGACCTTGGTGGTCTCCTGGAACGATGCGGCGGAAATGAAGCTCTTGGTCTGAAGCGCGGCACGGGTTATACCCTGCAGTATCTGCTCGGAGGTGGCGGGCACGGCATCGCGTACCACTATCTCGCGCAGGTCTTTGCGCTTCAGGGCTGAGTTCTCGTCGCGCAGCTTGCGGGCGGTGATTATCTGGCCGGCAGAGAGCGTGGTGCTGTCGCCCGGGTCCACAATCACTTTCTTGCCCCAGATGCGGTCGTTCTCCTCGGCGAAGTCCAGTTTGTCCACGACCTGCTGTTCCAGGAAACGGGTGTCACCCGGGTCAAGGATATTGACCTTGCGCATCATCTGACGCACTATGACCTCGAAATGCTTGTCGTTAATCTTAACGCCCTGCATACGATACACGTCCTGTACCTCGTTGACGATATAGTCCTGTACGGCTGTGGGACCTTTGATATTAAGGATGTCGGCAGGTGTCACCGCACCGTCGCTGAGAGGTGTTCCGGCACGCACGTAGTCGTTCTCCTGCACAAGCAGCTGCTTGGTGAGGGGCACGAGATACTTCTTTTCCTCGCCCAATTTGGAGGTGACGGAAATCTCGCGGTTACCACGTTTGATGCGTCCGAACTTGACCTCTCCGTCAATCTCGCTGACGATAGCGGGGTTGGACGGGTTACGGGCCTCGAACAGCTCGGTGACACGGGGCAGACCACCGGTGATGTCGCCCGCGCTATTGGATGCGCGAGGTATCTTCACGAATACCTGACCGGGTGTCAGCTCATCGCCGTCATCTATCAGCAGATGGGCGCCCATAGGCAACGAGTAAGTGCGGACTATCTCGCCTGCGCTGTTTACCAGGTGGGCCTCCGGAGCCTTGGTACGGTCCTTGCTCTCAATCATAATCTTTTCGCGCAGACCGGTAGCCTCGTCGGCCTCCACGCGATAAGTGACGCCTTCTATCACGTTCTCGAAACGGACCTTACCGGCTTCCTCGCTGACAATAACCGCGTTGAAGGGGTCCCATTCGCAAATCATGTCTCCCTTCTTCACCATGGAGTCGGGACCGAAGTAGAGTTTGGAGCCGTAGGGGATGTTGGCGGTGGTGAGCACGGCGCCGCTGTTAGGCTCCACTATGCGCATCTCGGCCATACGTCCGACTACGATTTCGTTGCCGTCGCTGTCCTTGACCGTGCGCAGTTCATCTATCTCGAGGCGACCGTCATAGCGGGAAGTGACATCCTTGACCGCAGCCACGTTACCGGCGACACCACCCACGTGGAATGTACGCAGGGTAAGCTGTGTACCGGGCTCGCCGATAGACTGGGCGGCAATCACGCCGACAGCCTCGCCTTTCTGAACCATACGGTGGTTGGAGAGGTTGCGTCCATAGCACTTGGCACACACGCCCTTCTTGCTCTCGCAAGTCAGTACGGAGCGAATCTCCACCTGCTCTATGGGTGATTTCTCTATCTTGTCGGCAATGGCCTCGGTGATTTCCTCGCCGGCCCGCACATAGACCTCGCCGGTCATGGGGTCCGTAACGTCGTGAACGGAGACACGGCCCAGGATACGCTCGGAAAGGGTGGCGACCACCTCCTCGTTGTTCTTGATTTCGGTACATACCAGGCCGCGCAGTGTGCCGCAGTCCTCCTCGGTGATAATCACGTCGTGGGCTACGTCGACAAGACGACGGGTAAGATAACCGGCGTCGGCGGTCTTCAATGCCGTATCCGCAAGACCCTTACGGGCACCGTGGGTAGAGATGAAGTACTCCAACACTGAAAGGCCTTCCTTGAAGTTCGCCAAAATCGGGTTCTCGATAATCTGACCGCCCTCGGCACCGCTCTTCTGCGGCTTGGCCATAAGACCACGCATACCGGCGAGCTGACGAATCTGGTCCTTAGAACCACGGGCTCCTGAGTCAAGCATCATGAAGATTGGGTTGAAGCCCTGGTTGGCTGCTGTAAGCTGCTTCATCAATGTGCTTGTCAAGCGGGAGTTGACGTGCGTCCAAATATCAATAATCTGGTTGTAGCGCTCGTTGTTGGTGATGAATCCCATGTTGTAGTTGTTCATCACTTCTTCAACCTGCGCGTAACCTTCTTTTACGTATTCTTCCTTCTCGGCAGGGATAAGCACGTCGCCCAAGTTGAACGACAAGCCGCCCTTGAATGCCATGTAGTAACCGAGGTTCTTGATGTCGTCAAGGAACTTGGCTGAACGAACCACACCGCAACGCTTGATGACGGCGCCGATGATGTCGCGCAACGATTTCTTGGAAATCAATGTGTTGACATAGCCCATCTCCTCTGGCACGTTCTGGTTGAAGAGCAGACGTCCGACAGACGTTTCCTTAACCATTGTCTTCACGAGGTTTCCGTTTTCGTCAAGGTCGTCGACAACAACAGAGATTATGGCGTGAAGCGTACATTTGCCTTCGTTGTATGCAATCTGAGCCTCTTCCGGTCCGTAGAACACAAGACCCTCGCCCTTGTCGCCCTTGCGGAGCTTGGTGATGTAGTACAGACCAAGCACCATATCCTGCGACGGCACGGTGATAGGAGCGCCGTTGGCCGGGTTAAGGATGTTGTGCGCACCGAGCATCAGCAACTGTGCCTCGAGCACTGCCTCGTTGCCGAGAGGCAAGTGAACAGCCATCTGGTCACCGTCGAAGTCGGCGTTGAACGCCGTACATGCCAACGGGTGCAACTGGATAGCCTTGCCCTCGATCATGCGTGGCTGGAATGCCTGGATACCAAGACGGTGAAGTGTCGGGGCACGGTTGAGAAGCACCGGATGACCCTTCATCACGTATTCAAGGATATCCCATACAATCGGCTCCTTGCGGTCTACAATCTTCTTGGCGCTCTTCACTGTCTTCACAATGCCGCGCTCAATAAGCTTGCGGATGATAAACGGTTTATAAAGTTCGGCTGCCATGTCTTTTGGCAAACCGCATTCATGCATCTTCAATTCCGGACCTACAACGATTACCGAACGCGCTGAGTAGTCGACACGCTTACCGAGCAAGTTCTGACGGAAACGTCCCTGCTTACCCTTCAAGCTGTCGCTGAGTGACTTCAACGGACGGTTGCTCTCGGTCTTTACAACGCTTGACTTGCGTGAGTTGTCGAGCAATGAGTCGACTGCCTCCTGAAGCATACGCTTCTCGTTGCGGAGAATCACCTCTGGCGCCTTGATCTCGATAAGGCGTTTCAAGCGGTTGTTACGGATAATGACTCTACGATAAAGGTCGTTCAAGTCGCTGGTGGCGAAACGGCCGCCGTCCAACGGAACGAGCGGGCGCAATTCCGGAGGAGTGACAGGCACCACTTTCAGCACCATCCACTCCGGTTTGTTGCGGTTTTTCGACGCACGGAACGACTCTACAACCTGCAGACGTTTCAATGCCTCCGTCTTGCGCTGTTGCGACGTGTCGGTGTCGGCACGGTGGCGCAACTCGTAAGAAAGGCTGTCAAGGTCTACGCTCTTCAACAAATCGTAGATTGCGTCGGCACCCATCTTGCAGATGAACTTGTTGGGGTCTGAGTCCTCGAGCATCGAGTTCTCGCGCGGCAACTTGTCCACGATTTCAAGATATTCGTCTTCCGAAAGGAGGTCGAGACGGGCAAGGTCCTCATGACCCTCAAGCTCGGCTGCGGCTCCCGGTTGGATTACGATATAGCGCTCGTAGTAGATTACAGAATCAAGCTTCTTCGACGGCAAGCCGAGAAGATAACCGATTTTGTTAGGCAATGAGCGGAAATACCAGATATGGGCTACCGGCACGACCAAAGAGATATGGCCTGTACGTTCGCGGCGCACTTTCTTCTCTGTAACTTCCACGCCGCAACGGTCGCAGACGATGCCTTTGTAACGGATGCGTTTGTACTTTCCGCAGTGGCACTCATAGTCCTTTACCGGACCAAAAATGCGCTCGCAGAACAGACCGTCGCGTTCAGGTTTGTAAGTTCGATAGTTGATCGTCTCAGGCTTGAGCACCTCGCCGTATGACCGCTCAAGGATTTCTTCCGGCGAAGCAAGCCCGATCGTAATCTTCGAAAAGTTACTTTTTATTCTATTATCTTTATTGAATGCCATATTCTTTTGTCGTTTTATTCCAAGTTTATGCTAAGTCCCAGACCACGAAGCTCGTGCAGAAGCACGTTCAAGGATTCAGGTATGCCCGGAGTTGGCATAGGCTCGCCTTTGACGATTGCCTCGTATGCCTTGCTGCGGCCAACCACGTCGTCACTCTTGATTGTCAGGATCTCTTGAAGGATGTGGGATGCGCCGAATGCCTCAAGCGCCCAAACCTCCATCTCTCCGAAACGCTGTCCACCGAATTGTGCCTTACCGCCGAGTGGCTGCTGCGTAATCAATGAGTACGGGCCAATGCTGCGGGCATGCATCTTGTCTTCAACCATGTGGCCGAGCTTAAGCATGTAGATTACACCAACGGTTGCCGGTTGGTCGAAGCGCTCGCCTGTGCCGCCATCGTAAAGGTATGTCTTACCATAGCGTGGCACTCCCGCCTTGTCGGTCCATGAATTGAGGTCGTCGAGGCTCGCTCCGTCGAAAATCGGAGTGGCGAATTTCTCGCCAAGCTCGCGGCCTGCCCATCCGAGAACGGTCTCGAAAATCTGTCCCAAGTTCATACGTGACGGCACACCAAGCGGGTTCAAAACGATATCCACTGGAGTTCCGTCGGCAAGGAACGGCATATCTTCCTGACGCACTACGCGCGAAACGATACCCTTGTTACCGTGGCGACCCGCCATCTTGTCACCGACACCGATCTTACGCTTCTTGGCAACATAAACCTTGGCAAGCTGCATGATGCCTGAAGGAAGCTCGTCGCCGATAGAGAAGTCAAACTTCTTGCGGCGCAATTCTGCATCGATTTCCTTCGACTTGCGCAGGTAGTTGATAATCGTGTCGTGGATCATATCGTTCTTGTGAGCGTCTGTTGTCCACTTGCTGAGGTTGATGGTGTCGAATTCCTCGATGCCCTTCAAATACTCTGCCGTAAACTTCTCGCCCTTAGGAATAACCTCTGTGCCGAGGAAGTCCTTCACGCCTTGCGAAGTCTTGCCGTCGGTAAGCGTGATGAGTTTCTCGATAAGACGTGCCTTCAAAGCCACCTGACGCTGTTCGAATTCCTCGTCCATCTGCTGAAGCTCAAGGTTTGCCGCCTTGCCCTTCTTCTTCTGTGCCTTTGCATAAAGGTTGGTCTTAACAATCACACCCTTCAACGAAGGAGAAGCCTTCAACGACGCATCCTTCACATCGCCAGCCTTGTCACCGAAGATGGCACGGAGAAGTTTTTCCTCCGGCGTCGGGTCGCTCTCGCCCTTAGGTGTGATCTTACCGATAAGGATGTCGCCCGGCACAACGTGTGCGCCCACACGGACAATTCCGCGCTCGTCGAGATCCTTTGTAGCGTCCTCGCTGACGTTTGGAATGTCTGACGTAAGTTCCTCCATTCCTCGTTTTGTCTCGCGCACCTCAAGAGAGTACTCGCTGACGTGGACAGACGTAAGGATATCCTCACGCACCATGCGCTCGTTGAGCACGATGGCATCCTCGTAGTTGTAACCCTTCCATGGCATGAACGCCACCTTAAGGTTGCGGCCGAGTGCGAGCTCGCCGTTTTCCGTGGCATAACCCTCTGTCAGAATCATTCCCTTCTCGACGCGCTGTCCCTTCTTGCAGATTGGACGCAAGTCGATTGTGGTGCTCTGGTTGGTCATGCGGAATTTCGGAATGATATATTCTTTAACCGAGTCCTCGAAATTCACGAATTCCTCGTCCTCAGTACGGTCATAGCGGATTCTGATAACGCTGGCGTCAACAAACTCGATGACACCGGCGCCCTCTGCCATAATCTGTGTGCGGGAGTCGTGGGCAAGCTGCTTCTCAATGCCTGTGCCGACAATAGGAGCCTCGCTGCGCAACAACGGCACAGCCTGGCGCATCATGTTCGATCCCATCAACGCACGGTTGGCATCATCGTGCTCAAGGAACGGAATCAAAGATGCGGCGATTGAGGCAATCTGCATCGGCGACACGTCCATAAGCTGCACTTCTTCCGGTGCTACCACAGGGAAGTCGGCGTCAAGACGCGCTTTAACCTTGTTTCTTACGAAAGTGCCGTCATCGTTAAGCGGAGCGTTGCCCTGCGCGATGATCTGACCTTCCTCGATTTCCGCTGTCAGATAAGTGACGTGGCTGTTGTCGAGATCCACCTTGCTGTTCTCAACCTTGCGGTAAGGAGTCTCGATAAAGCCGAGGTTGTTGATTTTAGCAAACACACACAACGACGAAATCAAACCGATGTTAGGACCCTCAGGGGTCTCAATCGGGCAAAGACGTCCGTAGTGGGTGTAGTGCACGTCGCGCACCTCAAATCCGGCACGGTCACGCGACAAACCGCCAGGACCGAGAGCCGACATTCTTCGCTTGTGAGTAATCTCGGCAAGCGGGTTGGTCTGGTCCATGAACTGCGACAATGCGTTGGTTCCGAAGAACGTATTGATAACGGAAGAGATTGTCTTGGCGTTGATCAGGTCAATCGGAGTAAACACCTCGTTGTCGCGGACGTTCATACGCTCACGGATTGTACGCGCCATACGTGCAAGGCCTACTCCAAACTGATTGTAGAGCTGCTCGCCTACGGTACGCACACGACGGTTCGAAAGGTGGTCGATATCGTCGACATCCGACTTCGAATTGATAAGCTCAATCAAATACTTGATGATGGCGATGATGTCTTCCTTAGTCAACACTTTCACCTCCTCCGGCACTGTAAGCGACAATTTCTTGTTGATGCGGTAACGGCCCACATCGCCCAAGTCATAACGCTTCTCGGAGAAGAAAAGGTTGGTTATCACCTCACGCGCGCTCGCATCGTCCGGTGGCTCCGCGTTGCGCAATTGGCGATAGATATAGTTGATAGCCTCTTTTTCAGAGTTGCTTGAGTCTTTCTGGAGTGTATTGAAGATAATCGAGTAGTCGCTCATGTCTACATCCTCCTTGTGCAGAAGGATGGTCTGAAGTCCCGAATCAAGGATTTCCTGGATATGCTCCTCCTCGATAACGGTCTCGCGGTCGATGACCACATCGTTTCGCTCAATCGAAACCACCTCGCCGGTGTCTTCGTCAACGAAATCTTCAACCCACGTTTTCAACACACGGGCGGCAAGCTTGCGGCCAATGCATTTCTTCAGGTTCGTTTTGTTTACTTTTATTTCCTCAGCAAGACCAAAGATTTCTATGATGTCTTTATCGCTGTCAAGACCGATGGCACGCAACAATGTTGTTACCGGCAATTTCTTCTTGCGGTCGATGTAGGCATACATCACATTGTTGATGTCAGTGGCAAACTCTATCCATGAGCCACGGAACGGGATGATACGTGCTGAATACAATTTGGTTCCGTTGGCGTGTGTGCTCTGTCCGAAGAACACACCAGGCGAACGGTGCAGCTGCGACACGACAACGCGCTCCGCACCGTTGATCACAAACGTGCCCTTTTCCGTCATATACGGAATCGGTCCAAGATAAACATCCTGGATTACGGTGTCGAAGTCCTCATGGTCGGGATCCGTACAGTATAATTTTAATTTTGCCTTCAACGGCACACTATATGTCAAGCCGCGCTCAAGACATTCCTCTATCGTATATCTCGGCGGGTCGATGTAATAGTCTAAGAATTCGAGCACAAAGTTATTCCTTGTGTCGGCAATTGGAAAGTTTTCCGCAAAAACCTTGTACAATCCCTCGTTCTTTCTCTTCTCTAACGGAGTGTCCAGCTGCAAGAAATCGTGAAACGACTTCAGCTGAATCTCCAAAAAGTCGGGGAAGGGCAACGGATTCTTTACGGAGGCGAAATTTACGCGTGGTTTTACTGTTGAAACTGACATAAAAATAATATTAATTGAACCCGAAATTGAAAATAACACAAAAAGGTTAAGAATCGACTTTATAGGGGATTCTTAACCTAATTACCTGAATTTCAGGCAATATTATTTAAGTTCAACTTCAGCTCCAGCCTCTTCGAGTTGTTTCTTAAGAGCCTCAGCCTCAGCTTTAGCAACACCTTCCTTGATTGTGCTAGGTGCACCGTCTACCAAGTCCTTAGCTTCTTTCAAACCAAGACCACAAGCTTCCTTAACGGCCTTAACTACTTGAA
>URIC01000039.1 GCA_900547755.1 uncultured Bacteroidales bacterium | reverse complement strand
CCTTCTCATACGGCAAAAAAGTGGGTCAGCAAGACGAACCCGGTCAGCAGAACGGCGCTAAATCAGCAATTATTCAGTAATATGGTTCTTACATATACTGATATAGTCGTCCTTTAATCTTAAAGGACGACTATATCAGTATATGCTCTAAATATGTCAACGCAGACGGTCGGCGGCGGCGAGTTTACGCTCGTCAGAACGTATGCAACGCCAGGCGCCTATGACTGCGAGCATAGCCACAAAAGGTGCGAATACTACGGAGCTGTACCCTACCTCGGTGGCACCGGCAAGTTCAAAGCCGTTGATTGCCAGCCATTCACTTAGGCAAGCAGCCACAATAAGCAGCAGGGAGAGTCTGCAGACCATCTTCTGCCGGCGTGTGTTTTTATACATGAAAATACCAATCAGGCAGAGCAGAGCGGCCAAAAGCGCGACTACGGTCACGTAAATGGTGCCGAGCATCAAACTGCCTTGAGGATTGGCATAGATTCCGTAAGAGAGGATGTTTACAGTCTGGGATGCACCCTGTATCTGCCCCAAAGAGCAGAAGGAGAAAATCAGCATCAGCACTGTAGCAAGAAAAAGTAGCAGAGACTGCCATCGTTGTATTACCATTGCTGTATTTATTTTGAGTTATTAATTCAGATAAACATGCTTCGGGGGCTTAATTTTGTACAAAATTAATCACTTTTAAGCGAATGACAAACCCTTTGGCGCGATATTTGTAATACTAAATAGTGGCGACGGATACGGCAATAAGCGTCATTTTCAGTATCCAGGCTGCACATCATAAGTATAACTCGCATGAAATCAAAGTATAAACTTACATCTCAAATAAACACGCTCATAAAAGAAGGCCGTTATTTCGAGGCCATGAACATAATCTCGGAGAATGACAAAGCCGGAGTCTGCCGCGACCTGCTGTCAGAAGCCGGCGCCACTTACCGGTATATGCTGGCCTATTTTGAGCGGAGTACTCCCGGTGTCGCAGACACATCGCGGGCCGCTGTAGTATCCAAAACAGGCGAAATGTTGCGATGTGCCGCCGACCGGCTTGAAGCCTCGACGCTATGCGTCGCCGAACCGGGGGAATACTTCAGTGCCATGCGCATACGCAAAGTGTGTGAGACACCCACGGTTTCCGCAGCCATCAGGAATGTAGACATGGCCTTGGCTAAAGAGGAACTCGCCTTGCTGGGCCAAAATTACAATGTCGAGACGAGACGCACCCTCGAGGATGCCGCTGACCGTCTGTTCGTCAATGTGCAGACCACTGTCCACCTCATCAAGAACGAGCAAACCGAACTGCGCGATTTTCTTTTCGGCGAAACCACCCCTGTCACCTTTCCTGTGCAGTGTCTGGCAATCGGCGCTCTGCTGATGGGTTCTCTCATGTATTACGACCGCCGTAAACTGGAATTACTTACGGAGGCGGTCCTTTCGCATCCGGACCTGAGAGTTCGTGCGCGTGCCATTGTAGCTATGCTGATAGTCATAACCAAACACTCGTCGCGGATTGACTGTGACCCTGAGATTATAGCCAGACTGGAGGTGCTCGGAGACAACGAAGAGACATTGCGGCAAGTGCGCGAGTTTGTGCTTCTCATGCTGCGCACTCTGGACACCGACCGTGTCAATAAGCAGGTGAACGAGGAGATATTTCCGGAACTGATGCGGCTGAAGCCCGACATAGAGAAATCCATGCGACGCATGGGCAAAAAACTTGAACGCGCAGAGATAGAAGAGAATCCGGACTGGGAAGACATTCTCGGCAAAAGCGGCATTACGGACAAACTGAAAGAACTGTCGGATATGCAGATGGACGGTGCCGATATATTTATGTCAGCCTTCTCCCAAATGAAGCGATTCCCATTCTTCCGTCGTCTGTCCAATTGGTTTCTTCCTTTTGATAAGGACCACTCCGAGGTACATAAGTACACCGAAGGCCTACCTGATTCAATGCTCACACTGTTAGGCGACGGCAATTATTTCTGTTCGTCGGACAAATATTCTATGGCGCTTGCCATGGCTATGATGCCCAAAGAGCACTTCAGTCTTATGAGCGGACAGCTCAATGAGCAGTTGGCGCACATAAAAGAGGAAATTGGCGCTACCTTGAAAGGCAATGAAACGGATATGGCTACCGAGATGGCCCTTTACCTGAAAGACCTTTACCGCTACTTCAAGCTCAAGAACGATGATACGGCGGACCCGTTTATCGGCATATTCGAGTTAAAAGACGTGCCTCCTTTCGCCGCGCTCCGCACTGACCGGAACCTGTTGCGCAATATGGCGGAGTTCTATTTCAGATACGGATACTGGCAGCAGGCTGAATCACTGTTCGGCAAAGTGTTGTCGCTCGGAGAAAGTGCCGAAGAGGACCTGCTTCAAAAACAGGGTTACTGCCTGCAGCTCATGGGCCGTGACAAGGAAGCGCTTAGACTCTATATGCAGGCCGAGTTGCTGAACTCCGATTCCGATTGGCTGTTGAAGCGTATCGCCACCCTGTTGCGCGATATGCAGCGTTACGGAGAGGCCGCAGAATATGCACGCCGCGCCCTGGCTCGCAAACCGGAAAACCTTCAGCTCGAATTATTGCTCGGCAATGTGCTGATGCTTGACAACCACCCGCAGGAAGCGTTGAAGTCTTTCTATAAGATTAAGTATTTAAATCCCGAAAAAACAAGTATTTCCCGACACATAGCATGGTGTGAGTTTCTGATGGGAAACTATGCGGAAAGCATAAAGACCTATGAGAGCCTATCTGACATCAAAGCCGCCGATATGCTGAACTGCGGTCATGCGTCGCTGGCCTCCGGAGACATGGCCGGAGCCAAAGCACGTTACCGCTCCTGCATAGCCATGTCTGAGGGGAACGTCGCCGAATTTAGGCGTCTGTATGCCGAGGACCGCGATTATCTGCTTGAAGCCGGTGTCAATGAGTTGGACATAAGCCTTATGGAAGAACTTGCTACGGCAAGTGACAAAGACTTGGCGGTCTGAATTATTTTGAGTAATTTTGCAGAAAGAACAGCCACATGCAGTGGCCGTAAAATTACTCAAATAAAATGGCACAGAAACCCGGTATTCCCAAAGGCACACGCGACTTCTCCCCCTTGGAGATGGCTCGCCGAGACTATATCTTCTCTACGATAACCCGTCATTTTCGTCTGTTCGGCTTCCATCGCATCGAGACTCCTGCAATGGAGAATCTGTCTACGCTGATGGGCAAATATGGAGAGGAAGGGGACAAACTGCTATTCAAAATACTCAATTCAGGCGACTTTCTCAAAGGAGTCACTCCCGAGAATTTAGATGACCACAACCTGCCCAAACTCACTAACCAGTTGTGTGAAAAAGGGTTGCGTTATGACCTCACAGTGCCTTTCGCACGTTATGTAGTACAGCACCGTGCAGATTTGCAAATGCCTTTCAAGCGTTTCCAGATTCAACCGGTGTGGCGTGCCGACCGACCGCAGAAAGGGCGCTACCGCGAGTTCTATCAGTGTGACGCCGATATAGTAGGGTCAGACTCGTTGTTCAATGAGATAGAACTTCTGCAATTAATTGACGATGTATTCAGCGACCTTAAAGTAAGGGTTGCGATAAAAATCAACAACCGCAAGGTGCTCAGCGGCATAGCCGAAGTGATAGGTTGTCCTGACAAATTAGTGGACATAACCGTCGCCATCGACAAGATAGATAAAATTGGACTTGAGGCGGTAAATGCCGAACTGACTGAGAAAGGTCTTTCCGACCAGCAGATTGAAGCCCTCCGCCCGGTACTCACCCTTACGGGCAGCAATGAGGAAAAGATAAAGCAGATGTCCGCGATGCTGGAAAAGAGCGAAGAAGGCGCCCTCGGTATCAAAGAGCTGCAATTTGTGATTTCCGGATTTGACAAGTTTGGCCATACCGCCGCACTTGATTTGGATTTTTCTTTGGCTCGCGGTTTGAATTACTACACCGGCACTATCATTGAAGTCAAGGCCCTGGATGTGGAGATAGGAAGCATCACCGGAGGTGGACGCTATGACAACCTTACCGGTGTATTCGGTATGCCCGGCCTCTCAGGAGTGGGCATCAGTTTCGGCGCCGACCGCATATACGATGTTCTGAACGCCCTCTCGCTTTATCCCGATGAACTGTCAGGCAGCGCGAAAGTGCTTTTTGTGAATTTCGGCGAGGCAGAGGCGTTCAAGGCTATGGAAGCAATCAAAGAGCTGAGAGCCAACGGTATTTCGGCACAGCTTTTCCCGGACGCGGCAAAGATGAAAAAGCAGATGAATTATGCCAATTCAGAAGGTACGCCTTTTGTGGCCATCATCGGAGAGACCGAACTTGCCAATGGTACAGTAACACTGAAGGATATGACCTCCGGCGAACAAAAGGAATTGAACATTTCCGAACTTGTAGAAACACTGAAGTAGGTTGACGATGAAACTTGGCCGACATATAGTATATCTGCTGTTGCTTAATATAGTCTTGTGCCTCTGCGCATGCGGGGGGAGAACAACGCGCACGGCCAACAAGGAGGACGAGACCTCAGAAGCCTTAGGATTGGAGATTTACCGGGACCAAGACTGCTGGGTGGCTAAAGTAATCTCTCCTACCGACTCCACCAAAGACCTTGGCGTGTACATCTTTCCCGACAAGGAGGACAGCAAAAATATTCCGGACATCGAAGGCGCGTACATATTTCCACCTTCCAGACGCGGCCGAGTTATGCTTTATTCAAGTGTCTATAGCTCCGCGCTTAAGGAATTAGGTTCTCAAGAGTTGATTAAAGTTGCAGGAGATGTCGGATACATGAGTGACCGATATGTGCTGGAAGGATTGAAATCCGGCGAAATAACGGACGGAGGCCTTCAGGCCGAGCCCAACCAGGAAAGCATCATAGCCGCCAGGCCGGACATGATTATCATCAGCCACTACGACGGCATGGACCCCTCGAAACTGGAAAAACTCGGTATTCCGGTTATCTATATGCGGGAATCCTCCGAGCAAGAGCCGTTGGGACGTGCCGAATGGATTAAACTCATCGGACTCATAGCCGGCAAAAAGGAGGCTGCGGACTCCATATACACTCAGGTTAAAAACAGGTATCAGGCCATGGTAAAAAAAGCCTCCGGGATAAAGGGACCCAAGCCGTCGGTAATGACCGAAACCATGTATCAGGGTTCCTGGTTCGTGAGCGGAGGACAGAGTTATGCGGCCAAGATGATAAGAGATGCAGGAGGCCGCTATATCATGGACGATGACAAATCCGCCGGCAGTCTTACATTGAGCTTTGAATCGGTTCTTGAAAAAGGCGCCGACGCTGACATATGGCTGATAAAGTCATACGACAAAGACCTGACATTAAAGGAGCTGGAGACTCAGGATTCGCGTTATATGCTTTTTAAGCCGGCTAAGACGGGAGGCGTATGGAACGTCAATTCGTTCAAGGTGCCATTCTACGAAGAGACCCCGTTCCACCCCGAGCTGCTGCTGCAAGACTACATCAGGATTTTCCATCCGGAGGTATTTAAAGACGGTTCTACAAAATACTTCCGGCCTGTTAAATAGGACATCAGGACAATGCGCGACTCAGTCTCTTTCATAATCATAGGGTTATTGATAATACTGCTGTTCCTGGCCTGCATGACCACAGGAGCCGTAGAAATACCCTTCGGAGAGATTGTGGCATATATGTTCGGCAAAACGCCGGAAAATGACATATATAAGACTATTTTGTTTGAAGCGCGCATGCCCATGGCTGTCACGGCAATGTTTTGCGGAATGGCCTTGTCTATTTCAGGACTCATGCTTCAGACCACATTCAATAATCCGTTGGCCGGCCCCTCCATTTTAGGAGTCAGCACCGGGGCTTCCCTCGGTGTGGCATTGATAATGTTAGGACCGGCTAACTGGATGCACATCACTTCCGGAGCGGCATCGCAGATAAGCGTACTTATAGGAGCTATCGCCGGCGCAGGAGTTATAATCCTGATACTCATATCATTTTCCTCGGCAGTAAGAAGTCCGGCCATGCTCCTGATAGCAGGTATAATGATAGGGTATCTGGCATCTGCCGTGGTATCATGGCTTAACTTCTTTGCCCCGGCACAAGAGGTGAAAGGCTATGCCGTATGGGGCATGGGCAGTTTTATGGGTGTCACCAATAAACAATTGCCTCTGTTCGTGTCAATCACCACAATATTATGCGCCGCCGGGCTCTGTATGGCAAAACCGCTTAACGCACTGCTTGCCGGCGACAGATATGCCGCCTCATTAGGTTACAATCCACGACACACACGCACCCGGATATTATTCTTTTCCGGTGCGCTTACAGCAATCGCCACAGCCTATTGCGGACCTGTAGGCTTCCTCGGACTTGCCGTACCGCATATAGCGCGAGTCGTATTCCGCACCTCCCACCACTCCATTCTCCTGTCCGCCACATTGATGACAGGGGCAGGTACAGGCCTGCTCTGCGCATGGTTATGCGTGCTGCCAGGCGACAAGGGGGTATTGCCGTTGAGTGCGGTGACACCCATTGTCGGCATACCGGTGATTCTCTATGTAATAATACGCCGTAAACGGCTGTTTTACTTTAACTGATGGAAACGCCCTTTGTCCGTACACACGATTTAGCGATAGGCTACCGCTCCGGCACACCGCTGTCGGAGCATATCGATTTGGAGCTATTTGCCGGACGGACAGTAAGTCTTATAGGAAGCAACGGCATCGGCAAGTCCACGCTGCTGCGCACTCTATGCGGAGACTTACGTCCCCTTAAAGGGGATATAGAGGTCATGGGGCGTCCTTTGCGAAAAGTGCGCAGAAGAGAGCTGGCGACTCTTGTCTCTATCGTCGACACTGCAACCGGTATGGCCGGAGGACTGACAGTACGTCAGGCTGTGGAACTCGGGCGTCAGCCTTACACAGGAATGTTAGGGCTGCTCGCAACCGACGATAAGAAAATCTGCCGCAACGCTATGGAAGCGACCGGCATAACCCATAAGGCTGACAGGTTCATAGCCTCCCTGAGCGATGGAGAGAAGCAGAAAGCACTGATAGCCCGGGCCTTGGCTCAGGACACACCTGTCATATACCTGGATGAGCCGTTCTCTTTCCTTGACCCTTCGGCGCGTATCGAAATCATGGATATGCTCTGCCGCATATCCCGCGAGCGGCACAAAGCCGTTCTTCTCACTTGTCACGATGTGGCATTGAGCCTGAGAATGGCAGACCGCATCTGGCTTTTCAGCCGAGACGGAACGGTTTATGACAAAACTCCCGGAGCAGCCATATCCTCCGGCCTTCTTGACACACTCTATCCCTCTGAAAAAGTGAAATTTTCACCCAAAATAGGAGACTTTATAATTGACTAAACAGTGAAAGATATGGATGACATAAATATACGCCAATTCCTATTCGCACAACCCGAAGGGAATGTGGAACGACCCCACGACAGAATCTACCTGGGAATAGCCAACCGCTTGTACCATACGTGGAAAGAGAAGAATCTGCTGCAAGAAGCCCCTGATGACCTCAAAAAAGTAGTCTGCCTCGGACTTGTAGGATATTACCAGGATATAATATGTGACGCGGGCCTGTGGCGCACCTTCATAGACCGATGCAAGGAACTTTACGGCAACTATGTGCCCTTTCATAAAGACTGCGAGGAATACATTCTCTACGAGCTTAACCTGGCTGATGTGGAGTTTGTAGTCTGGTATTATCTGTCATTCAATTCCATGCAGTTCCGCTTCTGTCCGCCCTACGACGACAGACTGCTGACGTTGGCAAAAGGACTTTACAAAGTGCTTGAGGACGAATATGACGAAGTGCCCGCACCGGAGCATTACAGGGACATATTCGATTGCGAACTGCATGACGCCGAAGATACCGAAAAACTATATGACCTCGGTCAATGGCTTTTCTGGAAAAACTGGCTGCTTTTCCCCCCGTTTCAGCTCTCCTACTCCCAGATTTATTCAGAACTTGTGGAAATACGACATAACTCACCTACGCCTAAAGTCGCCGACGAGCGCATAGAGGAGATACGGCAACAGGTAATGACCGGTATGCCTACCGGTCCGCTCGCACTCTATCTGCGTGAATGGATGAATCTCTTGTTGGAGGGCAAGATGCCCCCCACGCGCAAAGAGGAAAAAGCCCCCGAGGAACATCCGTACCATACGGCTTTTGTCAAGGCCAACAACGGCAAAAATATTCGTTTCATACCTACATACGAGGAGCTTAACGACTTTTTCATCAACGGAATGGGTTGGGGCGCCGATGAGGAACATCTGCCTCAATTCAAGGGACACAGGGACTTCGTGCTTATGGCTACCTACGACAAAGGACTAATGGTGGCCAAAGATATAGCCAAGTGCATCAAACATCCCGACAATACCCTCTATGACCGTGAATATGCCCGGAACTACGCTTTCAATCTGCTGAGTCAGAGAGCAGTATGTCCTTCGGATATGTTGCGGTATATATGCAGTAACGGCTGGCTGCCCGATGCACGGTTCCCTGAAATGCCCGCAATGCTCCCGAACAGATTAAACGAAGAGGAGGAACAGGCCGTGGTAGCGGATAACTGGGATTTCATCGCCCGTGTTTACCTGCAAGAGTTCTACCGTGCAGATTAGAAGAATATCAATTTTAACTTCAACTTACCGAATATGAAACTCAGAATAATCGCCACTGCGCTATTTTCAGTATTCCTGTCAAACGGTCTGATGGCCCAGACCACTAAGGAAGAGACATTGACAGACCTTAACCGCACCGGAGGAGTGTACTACGCCTACCCTGTGCCAGAAAAAAAGTTGACTCCCGCTCCCAAAGGTTATAAACCGGTATATGTAAGCCATTTCGGCCGTCATGGCTCGCGTTATCTGATTTCTGACAACGATGTGGCATGGGTATCGAATCTGATGCGCCAGGCCGACGATGCCGACGCACTCACTCCGTTAGGTAAGGATGTGCTGGCACGTCTGGACTCTCTGCGTATAGAGACCGATGGCAAAAGCGGAGACCTCTCCCCTCTCGGCGTAAGACAGCACAAAGGGATTGCGTCTCGCATGGCTTCGGAATATCCTGATATTTTCGGCGACAAGGATGCGGTCATCACCGCCCGCTCCACACTTGTGCCCCGTTGCATACTCTCTATGGCAGCTTTCTGCGAGGCTCTTAAGGAGTATAATTCCTCGCTCGACATAGACCGTCAGTCCTCCGAAAAATATGTGAAATACCTGAACTATCACTCTCCCGACCATGGCCGATACACCACCGGAGGAATGTGGAAAAACGCTTACGATAACTTCAAGCGCGCACACACCGATTCCGAGAGGCTGGTCAGTTCTCTGTTCAGCGACCCGGACTTCGTAAAGACATACGTAGACCCGGACGGCCTTATGTGGGGCTTCTACTGGATAGCCTCCGATATGCAGAACGTAGAGACTGAACTCTCCTTCTACGACATTTTCACTCCGGACGAGCTTTTCGACCTGTGGCAGACCTTTAATTTCATTTTCTACGTGAATGACGGAGCATTCGCCAAGAACGGCACAAAAGTCCTGGACAATGCGCTCCCGCAACTCAAAAACATAATTGAGAGCGCGGACAAGGCCTTGAACTCCTCCGTTCCCGCAGCAGACCTGCGTTTTGCCCACGACGGCAATCTCATACCTCTGGCCGCTACACTGGAGCTAAAAGACTGCGACATTGTGGAGGAAAATCCCGAAAACTTTTACAAAGCCTTTTCAGACTGGAAGATTGCCCCTATGGCAGGCAATATCCAAATCATATTCTACAAGAACAAGAAAAATCCCAAGGATGTCCTTGTAAAATTCCTGCACAACGAGCGCGAGACATCCATCCCCGTACAGACCGACATCTTCCCATACTACAAGTGGGAAGATGTGAAGGCTTACTACGAACCTAAGCTGAAACGCCTGGATAATAATTGAGGGACACCCTGAAGATCCAAACGATTCCAAACAGTCTGAACAGCTTTTTGACCGGCACCCATAATCCTCAAATGAGGATTATGGGTGCCGATTTTGTGTATGGCTCGGCATATTTATATCCACTTGTAGACAATACCGAAATATTTGCTTGATAAACTGCGAACTTTTTAGTATATTTGCAGAACTTTAACTGATATAAGTCCGTTAGTTAAATATATTCGGGTCCCGACGGGTCCGATATCGTGAACACATATTCTTAACAATACCTGAATGAGCTATCTTAAATTTGACAAGAGCTTGATGATAAATCTCGAGCAAAGTCTGCCTAAGGAAATGCTGCGCACCAACAAAAGCGGGGCCTACCACTGCACTTCGATAGTAGGTTGCAATACCCGCAAGCAACATGGCCTGCTCGTGATTCCTATACCGGAGATGGACAACAAGGACCACGTCCTCCTCTCCAGCCTTGACGAGACTGTAATCCAACATGGCGTGCCTTTCAACTTAGGTATCCACCAGTACGGCGAGGGTATCTTCAGCCCCGGCGGTCATAAGTATATCCGTGAGTTCGACTGTGAAAGTGTGCCAAAACTTACCTTCCGGGTGGGCGGCGTCATACTCACTAAGGAAAAAGTCTTTATATCGGGGGAGAACAGAATCCTCATAAAGTACACCCTGAAAGACGCACATTCCGACACGACCCTGTGTCTTCGCCCTTTCCTGGCGTTCCGCAACGCCAACGACCTGTGTATGGAGAATATGGCGCTTGACAAAGAAATGCACCCGGTAAACAACGGCATAAGCTGCTGTCTATACCCCGGCTACCCCTCCCTCTTCATGCAGTTCAGCAAAGAGGTGAAATGGGTGGACGATGCCTATTGGTACAAGGGTATAGAGTATTATAAGGACCGTGACCGTGGCATACCATACAAGGAAGACCTTTGGGCACCCGGCTATTTCGAGTTTCCTATCAAGAAAGGCGAGAGCGTTATTTTCTCCGCATCCACTTTCGAGTCGGACCCGAAGTCCTTCGACCTTACTTACGAGGATGAAATTAAAACACGTACATGCCGCACCAGTTTCTACAATTGCCTGAAGAACTCAGCCAAACAGTTTTACCTGAAGAATAAAAACGGCGCGTACATAATGGCCGGATACCCGTGGCTGAATGTGCGCAGCCGCGACGAACTGATTGCGCTGCCGGGCTGTACTCTGGCCATATCCCACAAAGAGGATTTCGAACAGATTCTCTCCACATTCCTGAAAGCCCTGTTCCGTTTCCTTGACGAAGGCATAAAAGACAACACAATAAAGGAAATAGACCTGCCGGACATACCTTTGTGGACGATATGGGCGATAATGCAGTACAAGCGATTCTACGGAATGGCGGAGACATGCGCCCGATACGGACAGGATGTCAAGACACTGGTAGACTTCATCATCTCCGGCAAGGTTCCCAACCTGCATCTGGACAATAACGGGCTTCTCTACACTGACGGCCACAATGTGCCCGTCACATGGATGTCCGCCTCCATCGACGGCAAGCCTATCATTCCCCGCAGCGGATACATCATAGAGTTCAATGCCTTGTGGTACAGCGCCCTGCGTTTCCTTCAAGACCTTTATGCGGATAGCCCGGCACCGGTTATAGACCGTCCCATGCTCGCGGCGCTGACAGAAAAGACCGGAAAGTCTTTTGTCAAGACCTTCCTTAACGAATACGGATACCTCTACGACTATGTTGACGGCAACTATGCCGACCTTCAGGTGCGTCCGAATATGGCTATTGCCATTGGCCTGGACTACAGCCCGTTAGACCGCAAACAGCGCAAGAAGGCACTTGACTTCATAACCCGAGAACTGCTTACTCCGAAAGGATTGCGAAGCCTATCGCCCAAGAGCGAGAACTACACTCCCGTCTACGCCGGTGGCCCGCGTGAACGCGAATATGCCGTACACAGAGGTCCGGCGCGTCCATGGCTGTTCGGTTTCTATGCCGACGCTTATTTCAAAGTATTCGGATATTCCGGTCTCGGTTTCATCGAGCGTATGATGATTGGTTTCGAGGACGAAATGAGCGAAGGCTGCATAGGGTCTCTATCCGAGATGTATGACGGCAATCCCCCCTACAACGGACGCGGCGCTGTAAGCACTGCCAAGAACGTAGGCGAGATTCTCCGCACTCTCCACAATGTGAAACAACTTAACAAACAACAACAAGCAAACGAGACAGACGTATGAAAGCACTTATGTTCGGATGGGAGTTTCCTCCCCATATTTTAGGAGGTCTGGGCACTGCCAGCTATGGTCTGACTCGAGGCATGAAGAACTGCGGCGACATGGACATATCTTTCGTGATACCGCGCCCCCACGGAGACGAAGACCGTTCTTTCGCTCAGATTATAGGTGCCAACGACACTCCCGTGGCCTGGAGAGACGTGTCCCGCGAATATGTGGAAAGCCGCATCGGCAAAGTTATGAGTCCCGACCTTTACTTTGCCCTGCGCGACCATATATACGCCGATTTCAACTATATGAAGCTAAACGACTTAGGCTGTATAGAATTTTCCGGACGATACCCGGACAACCTCCTTGAGGAAATAAACAATTACTCCATTGTGGCAGGTGTCATAGCCCGTACTGTCCCTTGCGATGTCATACACTCCCATGACTGGCTGACTTATCCGGCAGGTATCCACGCAAAGAAAGTGACCGGCAAGCCCCTGGTAATCCATGTGCATGCCACAGACTTCGACCGTTCCCGAGGAAACGTGAACCCCACGGTTTTCGGCATAGAGAAAGACGGAATGGAAAACGCCGACCACATCATCACCGTTTCCGACCTCACGCGGAAGACAGTGATAGACAAATATGGGATTGACCCTGCAAAAGTAACCACAGTACACAACGCGGTAGTGCCGTTAAGCGAAGACATACTCTCCATACCCAAACCCGAAAGCAAAGACAAGGTGGTGACATTCCTGGGCCGCATAACAATGCAGAAAGGTCCCGAATACTTTGTCGAGGCAGCCGCCAAGGTGCTTGACAAGAACCACAACGTGCGGTTCGTGATGGCCGGCAGCGGCGATATGATGAACGACATGATACGTCTGGCGGCCCGTCGCGGGATTGCCGACCGTTTCCACTTTACCGGATTCTTGCGCGGCAGACAGGTCTACGAGATGCTTAAAGCCTCCGACGTATATATAATGCCCTCGGTGTCCGAGCCTTTCGGAATATCGCCTCTCGAGGCCATGCAGATGGGCGTGCCCTCGATTATCTCCAGACAGAGCGGATGCGCCGAAATCCTGAACAATGTCATCAAGACCGACTACTGGGACATCGATGCTATGGCAGACGCCATCCACAGCATTATCTCTTATCCCGCCATGTACAAAAGCCTCAAAGAGGAAGGCCTGGAGGAAATGAAAGGTATAACCTGGGAAAAGGCCGGACGAAAAGTGATAGACATATACAGGTCCGTGACTGATGCTCGCTAATCCTCCCGCACCACCAAAAATAAAAAACAAGACAACTCAAATAATATGAAATCAGTTTGCTTCTACTTCCAGATACATCAGCCGTTCCGTCTGAAACGTTACCGTTTCTTTGACATCGGCCGCGACCACTATTATTACGACGACTTTGCCAACGATGACATAATCACCCGCATCGCCGAACACAGCTACATCCCGATGGCCCACACTCTCCTCGACATGATAGAGAAGAGCGACCATAAATTCAGATGTGCAATCTCAATCACAGGTACAGCCATAGAACAGCTGCAGCAATATGTACCGGAATTTATTGATTTGCTTAAAAAACTTGCGGAAACCGGATGTGTGGAATTTCTCTCCGAGACTTATGCGCATTCGCTTTCATCCCTGACGGATGCCGAGGAGTTTGTACGCCAGGTAAAAAGTCATGACCGTCTTATATACGGATTGTTCGGACAGAAGCCTAAGGTAATCCGCAACACCGAACTTATTTATGACGATGACATAGCCGCGATGATGGCCTCTATGGGTTTCAGAGGAGCCATTACCGAAGGGGCCAGCCATATTCTCGGATGGAAGAGTCCGAACTTCGTGTACTGCGCGGCCTCTGCTCCGAAGCTGAAGCTGCTGCTTAAGAATGACCGGCTCTCAGATGCCATCTCCCGTGACTTCTCCAATACCGACTGGTCTGAATATCCCCTCACTGCCGACAAATACATGGACTGGATAGCCCGTCTGCCCGAAGACCAACAGATAGTAAACCTATTCCTATCCATGGAAACCTTCGGCGAATTTCAGCCTGGAGAAACCGGCATCTTCGACTTCATGCGTGCCCTGCCCCGCTTTGCGGCAGAAAGAGGCATCTCTTTCATGACTCCGACCGAAGCAGTCAGCAAACTTAAGCCCGTAGACGAAATTTCCGTACCATACCCCCTGTCCTGGGCCGACGAGGCACGCGATGTCTCCGCCTGGAAAGGAAATGTCCTCCAGAACGAAGCCTTGGAGAAACTGTACTCTGTGGCTGAACGTGTCAATTTGTGTACGGACCGTCGTCTCAAACAGGACTGGGAATACCTGCAAAGTTCCGACCACTTCTTCTATATGAGTACCAAGAATTTGGCAGACGGTTCAGCACACGCATCTTTCAGTCCATACGAAAGTCCCTATGCCGCCTTTACCAATTATATGAATGTATTGGCTGACTTCATTGTCCGCGTAGAAGAGCAATATCCACTGGAGATTGAAAATGAAGAACTCAATTCGCTGCTGCTTACCATCAGAAACCAGGCCCAGGAAATAGACCTTCTGAACAAAGAAGTGAAGCAGATGCGCAACAATATTCTCACAGCCGATGACAACAACAATGCCGCAATAGAGACAAAAACCAAACCGACAACCGCAAAGAGGAAACCTGCCGCAAAACGGACAAAGAAATCCAAATAAAAATCAGGTTCAACACAGATAAAGCTCCGGGAAGTACGAAATGTACTTCTACGGAGCTTTTATAAGTCGTTTAAAAGCCTATAAGGAACCGGTGTCCGTCTTCCGCCATACAGTGTAAACGAGGGACGCAGCTTCTCCTGGCTTGTGCGGGCGAATAGCTCACTTATTTCAGCGTCTCTCCATGTGGTGGCACACATAGTCGATCTGTCGGGAGAAAGAGCCCGGGAATTTTCCTTCAAAGAAGGCGCTTCCTATGGTGAAAGCCCAGGGGGCGGCGTCTTTCACCTCGTCAAGCCGCCGGGTGCTGTCGATGCTTCCGGCTATACACACCGGTGCGTCCAGGCTTTCTACGAGGGTTTTGTTCAAGGCCACGGCATCGCCTACATACCTGTATCCGAGCAGGTCCACGCCGTCGGCTCCACGGCTTGTGACATCCAGGGCTTCGGCCACGATGTCCTGGATGCTTCCGGTCAGAACCGAGGGTCGCCCTTCTATGGTTCCCACAAAAGGAAGATACTTGATTCCATGCCCGTGGCAGAACTCCGCCACCTGCGGATGAAACTTTGTGCCCATCAGGATGTCGCAGCCACATTCGACAGCCAGGCGAGCGCCCTGCATGGCTCCGGGCTCATCGTAAGCCACGACTTCAAGCGCAGTGGTCTTGCCGCACTCTTTCATGCGGGAGAAAAGCGCCTTCATGCGTAGGGGGGATAACGGTTTTTCCTTCATGCCCCAGAAGCGTGCCCGGGAATCCTTGCACTTCTCGAAGACCTCCTCGGCATTCTCTACAGTAAGGTCGTTGTGCGTCAGCATCACCACGAGCTGTGGCATATCAGATTTCAAGGTCAGTGTCATTTGTCTGTAAAAATTACGGTACAAAATTAGTTAAAATCCTTGAACCGTCCGCTCCTGATGGCCATCTTTCCTCATTTTTTTGAGGGGAATGAAGTGGCATTGTTCGTAAAATATAAGAGCCTATAAGTCTTTTCTTGTTGAAAGTACCTGAGTCTCACCCATTTTTTGTAACTTTGCAGAGCCTTGGAAGGAGTCGCCGAGAATTCTCGCAGCCCTCGACAGGTTCGGATTCAGTCATGAATTGGATAATTTTAATTGTAGCCGGCTTCTGCGAGGTAGGGTTTACTTACTGTCTCGGAAGGGCAAAATCCGTCGAAGGTCTCGTATGGTGGGGCTGGATTGCCGGTTTCCTTGCGTTTACAGTTTTAAGTATGGGATTGTTGGCAAAAGCCACACAAAGCCTGCCGATAGGCACTGCATATGCCGTATGGACCGGTATCGGAGCTGTGGGAACGGTTTTGGCGGGAATCCTGTTTTTTCATGAACACGCAGACTTTTGGCGTCTGTTTTTCATATTTACGCTGATATCTTCAATTATAGGACTTAAAATTGTATCGTAAGCTATGGAATTTCGTAAAATGAGGCGTTTTCGCCAACAGCTCACAAAAACGGAATGTGAGGTTATATTGTCAGAGGCGACATCCGGCACACTTGCCCTGCTCGGTGTCAACGGATATCCCTATGCCGTTCCTATGAGTTATGTGTATACTGACGGAAAGCTGTATTTCCATAGCGCCGTAACGGGCCATAAGGTCGATGCTATAAGACAATATGACAAAGCGTCATTCTGCGTCATTGCCGCCGACGATGTACATCCGTCTGAATTTACCACATATTTCCGGAGCGTCATTGCTTTCGGGAAGATTCAAATCATTGAATCGGAAAGTGAAAGAATACTTGCCGCGACATCGTTAGGCGCAAGATACAATCCCGGCGACAATATCGGTTTACAGAAAGAGCTGGAAAAGGGGTTGTCCAATATGCTTGTTCTCCGTCTTGACATAGAACATCTGACAGGCAAGGAAGCTATCGAACTAATGAGGGCGAATCGGTAGACGACAACAGACTGTATGGCCTGTCTCAGAGATTGAACATTGATGTGGAGAGATATTTCTCCGCCCGGTCAGGAAACACCACTACGATATTGCCCGATTTAATTTGTCCGGCAATTCTTGATGCGGCCAGCATAGCCGCGCCGCTGCTCATACCTACAAATAGTCCTTCGCGACGAATCAGTCTGCGGGCCATTTCTATCGCCTCTTCGCTTGCGACCATAATCTGGAAATCTATTCTTTACGGGTCATAAATCGCGGGACGAGCGCTTCTTCCATATTCTTAAGCCCCTGTATATAATGGCCTCTGACAGGATGGGCGCATACCACTTTGATATCCGGTTTTAACGCCCGCATAAAGCGCGATATCCCCATTATTGTCCCTGAAGTTCCGAGAGCGCATACTATATAATCTATTTTACCCTCGGTCTGTTCCCATATTTCAAGGGCTGTCCGTTCATAATGGGCCTGATAATTGGCCGCATTGGCGAACTGGTCAGGCATGAAATACTTTCCCGGATTATCCGAAACCATTTTACGGGCCAGCCTTATGGCGCCGTCCGTGCCTTCGGCTCCGGGAGTCAGAATCACTTCCGCGCCGTATGACCTGATTATTTTGCGGCGTTCCACACTGACCGCATCACTCATGACAATCACGACATCATAACCCTTGACCACGCCGATAACGGCAAGGCCTATCCCCGTATTTCCCGAAGTCGGTTCAATTATGGTCTGGTCTTTTTTCAATGCTCCGGACCTTTCAGCGTCTTCAATCATCTGTACCGCGATACGGTCCTTTATGCTTCCGGTCGGATTAAAGCCCTCGAGTTTAGCGTATATATTGACGGAATTGTTCGTTACCAGTCTGTTTATGCGTACCATGGGAGTCTGTCCTATTGTATGCAGTATGTTGTCTGCTATCCGATTCGCAATCATATATTTGATTCCGAGGTGATAGACCTTCCCGGCATGGGCTTCCAGAGCAACGATGAGATCACGAAGACCTTCTCGGTTTGAAAGTTGTCCGAACATCATCGTAAGTAGTTGATTCCAACAGGTATAACTCTTTACGTACTTGTCGCCATCATACTTATCTACGATATGACGGAACTTGTCATTGTCGAGGAACTTGACTAATTGGGCAAAAACGTACTTGTCTTTTAACATAACAGCCTGATTCAGACTGCAAAGTTAATTTCAAATCGTCGCACCAAAAAACTCTCGTAACAAATTGAATTTCAATAATTTCAAAGAACTCTTATGATTTTTTAGTGGACACTAATGATTTCATATATTTATTTTAAGAGGCTGCGCGACTCTCTCCTTTCTCTCCTCTCTCTCTTCACTCTCTCTTCACTCTCTCTTCACTCTCTCTTCACTCTCTTCAGAATAAGCGCGGCCTCTTTTTTATTAATATCCTGTAAACCAGGGACGGGCCAATCATAATTTCAATCTGTTTTTAATATATTCGGACTGACACGAGGCTGATTGGCATAAATTTTGTAATTTTGCAGTTTGAGGTCTTCGTAAGGCGTTTTTGCTTTTTACGCTGTATCCTCTCCCCTGTCAATATGGATTACAAGATTTCATCCGCATACATGCCTACCGGCGACCAGCCGCAGGCTATCGAGGCGCTGGCTTCCGGTATCGAGGCCGGCGACAAGGCCCAGACATTGCTTGGAGTCACAGGAAGCGGCAAGACTTTCACTATGGCAAATGTGATAGCCCAAGTCAAACGTCCTGCTCTGGTGCTGTCGCACAACAAGACCCTTGCCGCACAACTCTACACTGAGTTCAAAAGTTTTTTTCCCGATAACTCCGTGCAGTATTTTGTCAGCTATTACGACTACTATCAGCCGGAGGCATACATCCCCGGCAAAGACAAATACATAGAAAAGGACCTGGCCATAAATGCACAGATAGAGAAGTTGCGCCTCTCCACAGTAGCCGCTCTGCTGTCCGGGCGGCGTGATGTGATTGTGGTCTCCTCCGTCTCCTGCATTTACGGTATGGGAAATCCGCACGATTTCGAACAGGGTGTGGTAGAGGTGAAGCGAGGTATGCGCATGAGCCGCAATTACTTCCTCCGTCGTCTTGTGGACTCCCTCTATTCCCGTTCAGATATTGACCCGCGTGCCGGCGAGTTCAGAGTAAAAGGGGACACTGTAGACATTATGCTGAGTTTCGAAGAAATACAGCTGCGCGTCACTTTCTGGGGAGACGAAGTCGAGCGTATCCAGACAGTAGACCCGGTATCGCAGGCTGTCCTGACTGAAGAAGAAGGCTTCAATATATACCCTGCCAACATATTCGTGACCTCCAAAGAAAGGACGGCTTCGGCCATTGACCAAATAGCATTGGACCTCGGAGCCCAGACCGGATTCTTCCGGAGCGAAGGGCGTGAAGTGGAAGCGCAGCGGCTTCAGGAGCGCGTCACCTATGACCTTGAGATGATAAAGGAATTGGGACACTGCTCGGGCATCGAGAATTACAGCCGTTACTTCGACGGGCGTGAACCCGGCGAGCGGCCTTTCTGTCTCCTGGACTATTTCCCGAAGGATTACGTGACGTTCATAGACGAGAGCCACGTCACCGTTCCTCAGCTCAGGGCCATGAACGGAGGCGACCTCTCCCGCAAAATGAACCTGGTGGAATATGGGTTCCGCCTGCCTGCGGCCATAGACAACCGCCCGTTGCGTTTCGACGAGTTCGAGCGTCTCACAAATCAGGCAGTCTATGTTTCTGCCACCCCTGCCGACTACGAACTCACTCAGTCCGAAGGTGTCGTGGTGGAGCAAATCATCAGGCCCACCGGCCTTTTGGACCCTGAAATCGAAGTGCGTCCTTCAATGAACCAGATAGACGACCTGATTGAGGAAATACAGAGCCGCGTGGAGCAGGACGAGCGTGTCCTCGTAACCACTCTGACCAAACGTATGGCCGAGGAGCTGAACGACTATTTCACGAAGATGGACATACGCACGGCATACATACACAGCGATGTGGAAACCCTGGAACGTATAAAGATTCTTGAAGACCTGCGCACCGGAATATACGACGTGCTGATAGGCGTGAACCTGCTGCGTGAAGGGATTGACCTGCCTCAGGTGAGTCTCGTGGCAATTCTTGACGCAGACAAAGAGGGATTCCTCCGCAATCACAGGTCCCTGACCCAGACCGCCGGGCGTGCAGCCCGAAACGTGAACGGAAAGGTAATAATGTACGCCGACAAGATTACCGAGTCCATGCAGATGACCATAGACGAGACGCAGCGCCGCCGCACCAAACAGATGGAATACAACCTGAAGCACGACATAGTGCCCAGACCGATTGTGAAGCAGTCCTCCGCTGATGACCTTCTGGACCTCTACCAGACCGACAAGGATGCCAAAAACAATGCGGAAGCGACCCGCAAGGGGGGCAAGAAAGCGCCCGCTGCCATCAAAGGCGCCCCATGTCCCTACTTCGAGGAGGAGCATGCCATCTCCGCAGTGGCTGACCCGGTCACAGACTATATAGTGCGCGACGCCGACTCCATAAAGGCACGTATGGAGCGACTGAACGCTGAAATTACGGCCGCAGCCAAAGAGATGAACTTCCTGGAGGCAGCCCGTCTGCGCGACGAGTACCTGGTGCTTGCAGAAAAACTAAAAGAACTGGATTGATATGTCCCGACCCACTTACGAAAAGACTGACATAATAGGGAACCCTCTGTTCGATAAAAAGATGTATCTGCCCACGTCCCGCGAAGAGGTGGCCCTGCGCGGATGGAACGAACTGGATGTCATTCTGTTTTCCGGCGACGCATACGTGGACCATCCATCCTTCGGCGCCGCAGTGATAGGGCGCACACTGGAGAAGGCCGGCTATAAAGTGGCTATTGTGCCCCAGCCCAATTGGCGTGATGACCTGCGTGATTTCAAGAAGCTCGGCAAACCGCGTCTCTTCTTCGGTGTGTCCGCCGGAGCCATGGACTCGATGGTAAACCACTATACGGCGGCACGACGTCTGCGACATGACGACGCGTATACTCCCGGAGGACGCCACGGCGCACGTCCCGATTATCCCACCGTGGTATATTGCGACATACTGAAACGGCTGTTTCCGGATGTTCCTGTGATAGCCGGCGGCATAGAGGCATCGCTGCGCCGTCTCAGCCATTACGATTATTGGCAAGACAAGCTGCTGCCATCTGTCCTTGCAATGTGCAAAGCGGACATGATTACCTACGGAATGGGAGAAAGGACAGTCCTCAGGATAGCTGACTTACTTGACAGCGGGGAGGCTGTTTCCGCTATCACAGATGTCCCGCAGACGGTATTCTTTACCGATGACACTGATGTCGAACAGGACTCTATAGTGCTTTCGTCCTTTGAAGAATGTCTTAAAGACAAGCGTGCCCAAGCATTGAATTTCAGACATATAGAGGAGGAGAGCAATAAATTCTCAGGCGCTGTATTGTTCCAAAAAACAGGCAACCGGTATATACGGGTCAATCCCATGTATCCGCCCATGACCCAGGGAGAAACAGACGCATCATTCGACCTCCCCTACACCCGTCTGCCGCACCCCCGATACAAAGGCAAAGAGATTCCGGCCTACAACATGATTCGCCACTCGGTGTGTCTGCACCGAGGCTGCTTCGGCGGCTGCGCGTTCTGTACCATCTCGGCCCACCAGGGCAAGTTCATAGCCTCCCGCTCCAAGGAGTCAATCATGCGCGAAGTAAGACAGGTAACCCGTATGCACGACTTCAAGGGATACATATCCGACCTCGGAGGACCGTCGGCCAACATGTACGCCATGGGAGGCCATGAACGTTCCATTTGCGCCAAATGCGTACGCCCCTCCTGCCTGCATCCCAGACCCTGCCCCAACCTTGACAACGACCACCGCCCGTTGCTGGACATCTATCACAGTGTAGATGCCCTCCCGGCGGTCAAGAAGAGTTTCATCGGCAGCGGAGTGCGCTACGACCTTTCCATGGCTCCGGCCCGTATTCCCGAGGTGCAGAAAGCCAACGACACCTATAACCGCGAGCTTATAGCCCGCCATGTGAGCGGCAGGCTTAAGGTAGCACCGGAACACACATCCCCGACCGTACTGGATGTGATGCGCAAACCCTCTTTCTCGCTGTTCCACAAATTCAAACGGATTTTCGACAAAGTCAATAAGGAGGAAGGTCTGCGTCAACAACTTATTCCGTATTTCATCAGTTCGCATCCCGGCTGCACGGCTGTGGATATGGCCGAGTTGGCCGTGGAGACCAAAGAAATGAACTTTCACCTGGAGCAGGTACAGGACTTCACCCCTACGCCCATGACTCTTGCCACGGAGATTTACTACACCGGCATACATCCATACACCGGCGAACAAGTGTACACCGCATCGACAGCGGAAGAAAAAGCGGAACAACGGCGATTCTTCTTCTGGTACGAGGCCTCGGAAAAGAGCGCAATCGAGAAATCATTGCGCCGGCTTCACCGCCCCGACCTTTCCGAAGCCCTGTTCCCCAATTCCAGAGGGCGCCATTTCGATGCCGCCAGGCAGCGACGGGGCAAACTGAAAAGCCGCTCCGCCAAGAAAAAATAGATATGACTTATTTCCCCTTAGGGAACCAGTCGGACTCCCATATCGAACCGTCGGCCATGATTAACATTGCAGCGAGTCTGTGGCTTTGTATCATGGCCTTGGCATCTTTACTGCCCATACTCATGCAGGCTGTCGCATAGGCGTCGGCTAGCATACACGGGTATTCGGCGAGTCCGGATTGTTCCTTAGGAATTACAATCGTTACAGACAGGAGGTCGTTGATAGCCGGCATACCCGTAAATCTGTCAATGGTATGTACGACCCTTTTGCCACCCACATCCTTGAAATTCCGATAATTGCCTGAAGTGGCCATGCCGCAATCCGAAAGTGACACCACTGTCTGACTCTCATGTATCTCACTATTGTTGCTGAAGACAGGCTTGTCTATCGATATATTCCACTTTTCTCCCCTCGGGTTATTGCCGGACATACGTATCTCGCCTCCAATCTCAACCATATAATCAGTGATGCCGTTGCGCTCAAACATATCGGCCACACAGTCACAGCCGAAGCCTTTGGCGATAGCCGAGAAATTAAACTCGATTCTCGCGTCACTCTTTACCAGCCTGTCACCTTTAAGGGAGGTCTTTTCAATACCCACATACTGAAGTATTCCGGCCACCCTGGAAGAATCAGGCACCTCTGTCTTCTCGTACCCGAAGCCATAAGCATTGATAAGAGGTGCCAGAGTCGGGTCAAATGAACCGTTTGAATACTTGTTCACAGCACACGCCGTATTGTAGACAATCCGGAAAAAGGGGTCTGTCCTGTCAGAGCTATTGGAGTTTATGAGAGAGACGACCGACCCTTTGTCGAAAGCGGATACACTCTTTTCCACACGTCTCAGCTCACCGACAATAGAGTCGGACAGGTCACGGTCAGATTCATATACAATACTGTAAGTGGTGTTCCAGACCATGCCCTTGGCATCCATGTATTTGTTTTTTCCGCAGCTTGCGAACAGGCAAACCAACAGGCCCAGGGCAAAAAACAATAAGATATTTCTCTTCATTTTAACTGAATTGGAGTTTATAGAGGTATTTTAAAAAGCTGACAAATGACATATATAAACAGCTAAAATATGTTCAATAACAACTTTTTAGTTTCCTCGCTTGAAAAAACTTTGTAAAAATAATAAAAAATCCCGAAAAGAGTTGTCTGTTAAAGAAAAAAAGTGTAAATTTGAACATCCGAAGAATGGTCTGAGAGGCCTAATGCCAGAAAGCCGTTACTCCGAGAGAAACACATCGTCTTAAATAATTTAATTACTATCCCTGAAAATTATGAAAACTTCTTACATCTTTCTTGCCGACGGCTTCGAGGATATTGAGACAATAACCGTTATCGACGTCCTGCGCAGAGCCAATATCCCCATTAAAACAGTATCCATAACCTCTTCAATGAAGGTGACCAGTGCCCACGGCATACATATAGGCACAGACTTGATTTTTGACACCAACCTATTCCAGAACGCCGACTGGCTTATCTGCCCCGGCGGTATGCCCGGCGCAAGCAACCTCTACGAATTTGCACCGCTTGGCGGACTTCTGCGCCAGCACGTGGCCAACGGCGGACGTCTGGCAGCTATCTGCGCCGCTCCGGCTGTCGTATTCGGACAACTCGGTCTCCTGCAAGGACGCGAAGCGACTTGCTATCCCGGATTCGAACACCTGTGCCTCGGTGCCGAAATGGCAGACAAACCCGTTGTAATAAGCAATCATGACATGGTTCTGGGAAATGGGCCTTCCAACGCTCTCCTCTGGGCGCTGGCTATAGTAAAGGAGACACTCGGCGAACAGGAGTCCCGCAAGATAGCCAACGATATGCTGCTATACCCGTGTACACAGGATGATATCGATTACACTTTTGGATAATACAATATAATCCGACACCCTTCTTTTCATTCGTTCTATTAAGCAGGTGGGCTGTGTCTGATTTCTAATTCCGGCACAGCCCATTCTTTATGCCCAACTCATTTTATGCGCACCATTAGCCTGAATCAATCCAGGGAGCGTATGGGTATATGTGAAAGCAATACTTCAGATGCCACTGTGTATTCCTCTTCCGCTATAAGATTCACAATATCGTCTACCTTGCCATATCTCTTCTTGAAGTCCGGCACGAAATCCAGACTTCCCTGCCGGTCCACTGTTTCCAACAGCTGACCTACGGTATATCTGTCAGTATTTATGGCCGGAGCTATCCCTTTCTTCTCCTTTTTCAGCAGCACATAATAGAACACACCGGCTTTATGCAGGCGTTCCACAATTCCGGTGAGCAGGCGTATCGGGAGTCCGTAATGTCGCGAAATCTGCCCTACCGTCATAGGTTGTTCTCCGTTTCGGAAACGAGTAATCACAATCGCCGCCGTAGCGACGGTGAGCTTACGCATATACAGCGGAGATATATCCTCCGCCTCAGCGGTGAAAGTGAAGTTGAATATGTGTTGCATGGAAAAAGTCAGTGTACATCCGAACAGCAATATAAGCCAGGAAATCTGCAGCCATATAAGCAGCAACGGAAGAAAAGCGAATGACCCGTAAATGGCATTGTATTTAGCTACATACATCTGTCCGGAGATAAACATTATCTGTATGAACTGGAAGGCAATGCTGCAAATGACCCCGGATATTATCGCATATTTGAGACTTACAGAAGTATTGGGTATAAGGAAGAACGACAAGGTGAAGGCTATGCAGGTAAGCAGGAACGGCAGACAATCAAGAATCAGGGAGACAAGAGGGAAACCGGCAAGATGCCCGAAAAGGGTATCGAACATTGTGCTCATGAATATGTTGATACCCGCCGAACAGACCATAAGTATCGGCACCAACAGACAGATAGCCGTATAGTCCGTCACCTTTCTGTATAAAGTGCGTCCTTGCTTCACGCCCCACAACATATTGAAGGAATCTTCTATAAAGGACAGCAATGAAATAAGTGTCCAAAGCAGAAATACTATGCCGACACCTACAAAAATACCTTGCGAAGCCTGTTTAAGATACGAATCCACAAAGGAAATGGCTGTATCTATCACCTGATGTTGCGCAGGGAAGAATCTTATTAACTCTGTTTTGAGCAAATCCTGAAGGTTAAAGCCACGTCCTATGGCAAAAAGCAATGCGAAAGCAGGTACAATGGCAAGTAGTGTACGGTAAGTCAGGGCTGAAGCCTGTGTCTGCAACCTTGAATCCATAAATGTCCTGGCCGACAGATTTATAGTCTTTATAATCTTGACCTTCAGGCTCTTGGATGAGTCCCGCCACACTCCTGTCCAACAATACAACGCCAGTTTTTCCGCCTTGTCTTTAAGGCTGTTCCATTTATCCTTCAGAAAACTCATATTTTAGAGGCTGTTTTATATAAGTAGATGTTGAAAATTAGTTTATATCGAAATTTTTGCGTATCTTTGTGTGG
>URIC01000038.1 GCA_900547755.1 uncultured Bacteroidales bacterium | reverse complement strand
ATCTCCCGTTTTATTGTTACTTTTGCATACGAAGAGTTCTTTGAAGGTTACGCAATGCGCAGAAGAATAATGCAGCAGATAACTAACTAAATCGTAACCTATTACTATTATGAGCAATTAACCTAAGCTCATTTCCAATAAATTACACTCTTTTCGTAACTTCGGTGTACAAAATTACGAAAATTAATTTGATTTCAAAGTCTTTAAAGTGCTTTTTTCATTGCTTTCATAGGGCATTTTCTAACACATTTTCCACATTCAATGCACAAATTGTAGTCAATCACCGGGAAACCTTCGGAATCCTGTGATATGGCACCTACCGGGCACATCTTGATAAGTGGACAGATGTGGTCGTGCGGACATATTTTTTTATCTACCTGTACCATAGTCGGTTTTTATTTGCAAAGTTAAGGCAAAAAGTGTATTCTGCAAAATAGATTTTTTGTATCTTTGCATCGAATTTATCGAACATAGATGGAATAGCATGACACTTCAGCAAATGGAATACATAGTGGCGGTTGACAAATATCGCCATTTTGCAAGAGCCGCAGAATCATGCGGCGTCTCACAATCGACTTTATCTGCACTTGTTCAGAAAATGGAATTTGAACTTGATGTAACTATATTTGACCGCAATAGCCATCCTGTAAAACCTACTGCCATAGGCGAAGATATAATAAGCCGGGTTAAGAAGGTATTGTTTAATACTGCACAGGTTAGGGAACTGGTGTCTGCACGAAAAGGGGAATCTGTCGGTATGGTTTCACTTGGCGTTATTTCCACGGTAGCTCCCTATATATTGCCGAAAATGTTCAAGTACCTGTCTGTCAATCATCCAGACATACAGTTACATGTTGAAGAAGCACGGGTATCTACCATTATAGCACAGCTTGAAAGAGGGGAACTTGATGTCGCACTTTTAGCGACACCGCTCAATAACAGTGAGTTATTGGAAATCCCAATTTATCAGGAACGCTTAATGGCGTACGTATCTCCGGAAGCATCCATCCATAGCAGCAAGAGTTTGCAAACAGATTCACTTCCCGTTGAAGAGGTGTGGGTACTACGAGAAGGATATTGTCCCAATCACGGCATTTTTCCTTTCTGCAATAGTATATCGGGAAGGCAGGTCATTTACGAAGTCGGAAGTGTGGAAACACTTATAAAAATAGTGGATGAAAACGGCGGGTACGCAATTATACCGGAACTGCATGTACCGCTTCTCCGGAACTGCCAGCGAGCAAATGTACGCACTCTTGAAAACCCAGAACCGACTCGTGAGATTGCCTTTGTTGTCCACCGTAATTTCGTACGTGAACGGTTGCTCAACATCCTTACCGATGCCATCAAAACCATCATTCCGGCAAACATGCTATACCAACGGATTAAAAATTTCCCAATAACCATATAATCGAATTTATCTATATGGACATCTGATTTATCGTTTGTGACAATGGGATAAACCGTGTAACTTTGCACTTGTAAAATAGTGTAAACAAAATAAGAAATCCTATGGCTCATAAACATTTTTTCCGTTCTCTGCCTCGAAAAGGTTTTCCGTTGTATTGGATTCTATTAGTATATCTCGTTGTAGGTTACTTTTGGCCGGTAATCGGGTTCCTTGCCGTAATCTGCATGATTGCACCTGTCGCATTTGCTTTTCGCAGGGGACGGTGGTGGTGCGGCAATGCCTGTCCGCGAGGGGATTTTTATGACCGAATACTGACAAAATACTCGCCACACAAACCGATTCCGGCGTTTGTACGCACCAAAGGATTCCGTATTTTTATGGTGATGTTCATCTTCACCATGTTCGGCATACAGATGTATAGGGCTTGGGGCGACTGGAATGATATGGGACGCGTATTCTGGACGATTATATTAATTACCACTATCGTAGGCGTAATCCTCTCATTTATTTACGCTCCTCGCACATGGTGCTCGTTCTGTCCTATGGGAACATTGTCGTCATGGGTGACTCCCCGTAGTGGCGGTCTTCCCGGCAACTACCGCCGTATCATGGTAGGAGAAAGGTGTACCACCAAGTGCAAGCTTTGTTCAGCGGTATGCCCCATGCAACTGAAGCCGTATGAGAGCAGAAATGACGCAGAAGGCTTTCTTCATCCCGATTGCATTAAGTGTGGTAACTGCATTGACGGATGTCCCTTGAAAGTCCCTGAGATGAAACCATGACAGATAAAGATTTAGCGAACACTGTGATAGACAGTATTGACATTAAAGAATAAATTATGATGAAAATTGCAATTCCGACCAAGGAAAACATGGTAGATGACCATTTCGGTCACTGTGAGTATTACACCGTTCTGACAGTAAATCAGGACAATCAGATTACGGGGAGCGAAACCGTTCCTTCTCCGCAGGGATGCGGCTGCAAGTCCAACATAGCGGATGAACTGGAGAAGATGGGTATCGGCGTGATGCTGGCGGGAAATATGGGGCAAGGAGCCTTGAATGTCCTTACAGCCCATCATATCAAAGTGGTAAGAGGATGTACCGGGAACATCCGGGATGTCGCAACCGCATATCTTGAAGGTAAAATCATAGATTCCGGTATGGGATGCACTTCTCATGAACACCACCATGAATGCCATGGGCATGATAATTAAGGAACAATGATAAAGAATTAAATGCCGGTCAATATTGCCATTGGCCTTGCCATGTTGGTTGCAATATCGTTAGTCCAAGATTCGACAACGAAGTGCAAAAATTTCGTTCTGAACAGTATCCATATTTTTTGACGCTCGCGACTTAATGGCGGATTGGGGAGGGGCTGTGGGCTTGGGAAGCCCCATCTCAGCCGACAGCCGATTCAACCCTACGGCTTCAAAAATAATATGGGGCTATGCAGGTGGAAAATTGCATTCCGACTTTGACTTTAGGCTTTTGCTTTTTTTGATGTGGTGAAGCAGGTAAGGTCGTATACTTTTGATGGGATAGGGTTGTCAGAGGAGGGTAGCGGGAGGGAGGTGTATAGGCTTTTGCTTTCAGCAGTTTTCAGGCGGGGTCTACGTCGTAGTGGAGGCGTAGTGATTTCATGCCGGGTAGGTTGGCGACTGCGGCGTAGATTTGGTGCAGCACTTGCTTTACTTTGGTCATGGAGGCTTCCGGCTCTATTTTCAGCATTATTACCCTGATGTGCCAACCGGCTATTCTGGATATGTCGGGAGTGTCGGGGCCGAGTACTCTCTGCCCGAAGGTCTGACGCATGACACGGGTGTAGGTTTCTGTCAGTGAGTCAAGAGTGGATGCGTCTTTGTGCCGCAAGTAGATATTTATTATTTTTACAAAAGGAGGATAGATGAACTGGCGGCGTTGCTGTAGTTCCTGAGAGTAGAACCCTTTGTAGTCGTGTGTCTTTACATAGGTTATGGAGGGGTGGAGCGGATTTGTGGTCTGTATGAGTACCCGGCCCGTATCCGAGTGTCGGCCGGCACGTCCTGCGACTTGCTCAAATGTACTGAACGCGCGTTCATTGCTGCGGAAGTCCGGGAAGTTGATGAGTGTGTCGGCGTTTACAATGCCTACGACAGTCACATCCTTGAAGTCAAGACCCTTGGTTACCATTTGTGTGCCTACCAGGATTCGGGTTTTGCCCTTGGAGAAATTCTCGATAATGTCCTGGTATGCGTCTTTGGCGCGAGTGGTATCCAGGTCCATCCGTGCGATAGGCACCTCTGGGAGCAAATTTGCGAGAGAATCGCTGAGGCGCTCCGTGCCGTAGCCTGAGGAGCGCAGAGAGTTGGTGCCACAGGCCGGGCAAAGCTGAGGAACAGGCATCGCATAGCCGCAATAGTGACATTTCAGCAGATGTTCGCTTCTATGGTACACCAACGAAATGTCGCAATGCGGACATCGTGGAGTCCAGCCGCAGGTGGAGCAAATCACCATCGGGGCAAAACCTCGTCGGTTCTGAAAGACAATGGCCTGCTTATCGGCGCTTACGGCATGGCGAACAGCTGATAGCAAATCCTTGGAGAAGGGTCCTGATACCTCATGTTTCTTGCGCCTGTCCCTCATGTCTATCACATCTACCGATGGGAGCGGCATATCGGAGAAGCGTGTCAGCAGCTCCACCAGGCCATATTTGCCTGTCGAGGCTTTGTAATAAGTGTCAATGGCGGGCGTGGCGCTTCCCAACAGCACTTTCGCTCCGTGCATTGACGCGAGCATTATAGCCGTGTCGCGAGCGTTGTAACGGGGAGCGGGGTCAAACTGTTTGTAGGAAGATTCGTGTTCTTCGTCTACGATAATGAGTCCGACTCTCGGGAAGGGGAGAAAGACGGATGAGCGTACACCGAGAATCAGCATCGGTGAAGCGGAAGTGAGCAGGCGCCTCCAAATGTCCACACGCTCGGAATCGGAGAATTTGGAGTGATAGACCAACATACGGTCTCCGAAAATGGCGCGCAGGCGGGTGGTCAGCTGAGTCGTCAGGCTGATTTCCGGAACAAGCATCAGCACATAATCGCCGTGAGAGAGGGCATCGTGTATCAGATGCGAGTAAATTTCAGTCTTACCGCTGCCGGTAACACCGCGCAGCAGGGTGACGAGGTGGCTGCCCATTTCGTGGCGTATGGCGCGTAGGGCTGTCTGTTGAGGCTCCGTTAAGACAGGTATAGCCCGCATCCCGGTGGAGGCGACTTCAGAGAACCTGTTGATACGGCGATCGGAGACCTTGAAAATTCCTTTCTTCACCAAAGCGTTGAAGACAGAAGGGGTGACGCCGGCCTTTTCCTGGAGCGCTTTACGCTCAACCTGTCGCAGCGGTTTGCCGGCCTGAAGCCAGCCCGAAAGGTCAAGGAATGTTACGAGCAGTTTCTCCTGACTCCGGGAGCGTTTTACGGCGTTGAAACAGGCGTGCAACGCCTCCTTGTCCTCGCGGGTGCAGCAAAGGCTGACAACGGCTATCTTTCGGGTTATGTATTTGTCCACGACACGTTCCGCCGACTGCACAAGACCTTTCTCTATCAGCTTATTGATTGCGATGCGAGGAGATGAAACCTGCACTTCCTTTTCTATGTCGGCAATGCGGACTTTCCTGTGGTGGACAATGAAGGCGTAAACAAGGGCCTGCTGCTGAGAAAGAAGCTGTATTTCCTCGGGGTCCGGGTCATCTGCAGGGGAGAGCCAGCTTTCGCTCTCTACTTTCAGTGCCGCCGGGAGGGCGGCTTTCATCACCTCGCCGGGAGAGCAAAGATAATATCGCGCCATCCACTGCCAGAATTTAAGCTGTGGATGGCGCAGAATGGGTTCGTCGTCAAGGAGAGCCATTATCGGCTTAATATCCACACCCTGTGCCGGAGCGTCGGAGTGCAGACCCGTCACTATGCCGGTGTGGCAACCGGTTTTTGCGAATGGCACAAGCACACGGCTGCCGACCTTAAGCTGTTCCTGCATGATTTCCGGCACCCTATAGGTGAACGTGGAGTATAGGGGCAGGGGCAGAATAACATCGGCATAGCGTGTCATAGTTCTCCGAGAACCTTGGTTTTAACAGTATCCTAAAGTCTGTTATTTAAAGAAATAAACAGCCTTTATAGTCCAGCCGGAGGGGTGCTGGCTGAAATTTTCGAGTTTGCGTGTACGGGCCTCATAGGTGAAGTCCCAGATATAACCGCCGGAAATCTGGAATTTCTGAAAAAGCTCGGCACCAATCTGTGCCTGCACGCCTATTGAGCCGGAGGAATATTCAAGCGCCGGTACCGAATTGTGGCCGCACTGAATGTTGAAAACCGGTCCGCCGAATACAAAGGGTGCTATTTTCTGCTCCACACCGTTAAGACGGGTGTATTTGAAGCGCAGGTTGATGGGAATCTGTATAAGGTGGATATAACTCTGTTCAGTGCCATATCCGTCGGACGCCCACACTACCTGGTCACCGAGGTGAAGTCTGGAGCCGTGCATCTCGTAGTTGAGGCCGAAGTCCATACCGAAGCCGATGCCCGGAAACATTAGTTCGCCCATGACGCCGGCTGAAAATCCCGGGGACGCATCTACTTTGATGAGGTCCTGCTTGAAATTGTATTTCTGATAATTGAAGCCTGCCATGACACCCCAACGGAACTGCGCGAGGGCCGCCGGTACGCAGACAAGAGCCAACAGCAGGGTCAGATAGAATTTCTTCATTGCTCTAATCAGAACAGGTAAGCTGCCGTAATGGTCCAATAGTTGTTTTTAACCTTGAAATCGTTGGTGGTGTTGATGCCGGCCACTTCTTTCATTATGTTGTTCATGCCGAATCCGTATGAACCGGCTACCTGCAGATGATTGAATAGTTCAACGCCGACACCGATGTTCCAGGCGGTCTGGAAAGTCTTGGTCTTGAACACGTCATCGTCACCGCCCAGCTTGAAGGCGAAAGAGGGACCGGTGAAGAGGAACGGCTGTGCCAGCGGGATGGGGAATTTGTATTTAAGATTGATGGGGATTTCCAGGAAATCCTTGTTGGGTTCTATGGTTTCAGTAATAATACCGTGTTCATCGGTATTAAAAATTCCGGTGCTGGCGTTCATGCGGCTATACATAAGGGAAGCGTCCAGGCACAGGCCTATGACAGGGACCTGGAACTCGGTCATGACACCGCCGGTGAAGCCACATCCGTTGTCTTTGTCAAGGTTTGATTTTAGGTTGGAGAAATGCAGGCTGTTGAGGTTTACACCGGCTTTGACGCCGAAACGGAATTGCGCGGAGGCAGAGGAGCAGCCGAGTACTACGGCTACGAGAGCCGCGAGGGCTATTTTCCAGTTTGATTTCATAAATCTTATAATTTAATGTGTTAGTTATCAGCAGTCATTCCTATGGCAGGAAGCTGAATATGCTTACAAAGGTAATATTTTTTTTTGAGACGTAGGCGGCGAGCCGAATTTTTTGCTAATTTTGTATGCCCAAACGCGGACCAATCCCGCAAAACAAGTTACTGATATGGACGAAAAAACGACAGAACAGGAGAAGGAGATGGATATTACCCGTAAGGCGATAGACGTGCTTCGCACCGTTTTTGACCCGGAGATACCGGTAAATATTTACGACCTTGGCCTTATATATAAAATAGACTATGACCCTAAGGACTCGTTCCTGCACGTAGACATGACGCTCACTGCGCCCAATTGTCCGGCGGCGGACTTCCTTTTGGAGGATGTGCGCCAGAAGTTGCTGAGTATAGAGGGTCCCAAAGGCGTGGACCTGCGACTGGTGTTCGACCCCGTCTGGAACCAGGATATGATGAGCGAGGAGGCGAAACTGGAACTCGGATTCCTCTGACGCACGTGGGCCGATGAGTGAAAAATCCACATATTTCCTTAGTGATATGCACCTCGGAGCCCGTTATTTCAGAGACTCCAAGGAGGTGGAGAAACGGGTAGTGCGCTTTTTGGATTCCATAAAGGATGACGCAGAGGCCGTTTACCTGGTGGGCGATGTGTTGGACTATTGGTTTGAGTATCGCTACGCAGTGCCTCGCGGATATGTGCGGTTTTTCGGCAAGCTGGCCGAATTGGCGGACAGCGGTGTGAAAATCACCTGGATGATTGGGAACCATGACATCTGGATTTTCGACTATTTGTCCGATGAACTGGGTATAGAGGTGATAGACGGAGTCCTTGAACGTACCATTCAGGGCAAACGTTGTTTTATTTCCCACGGAGACGGTCTGGGCAAGATGAACCGCTCTTTCCGATTCATAAGGAGTATGTTCCGAAACAAAATCTGCCAGAAATTATACGCCGGCATACATCCGCGCTGGACCATACCATTCGCATACCGCTGGAGCGATTCAAACCGAGGCGGGCATCCTGTGACTCCCGTTTTCGAGGGGAAAGACAAGGAGCCGTTGATGGTGTATGCCGCCGAACACTCGGCGGAACATCCGGATGTGGCACATTACATCTTCGGACACAGACACATACTCGTGACCGAGAAGATTTCCGAGACGGCGCGGGCCACTATCCTCGGCGACTGGATATGCCTTAATTCATACGCGAAAATGAGCGGCGGAGAAATCAGTCTCCACATATTCAAGGGATAAATAAATGAACGAACATCTGATACACGACACATTCGACAGAGAGCATCTGTGGCATCCATATACATCGACCCATGACCCACTGCCCACGTATAAAGTGCGCGAGGCCCACGGCTGCGTGATAACGCTGGCTGACGGCACGGAGCTGATAGACGGAATGTCCTCCTGGTGGTGTGTCATACACGGGTACAATCACCCGGAACTCAACCGCGCCGCACACGAGCAGATAGAGAAGATGAGCCATGTGATGTTCGGCGGATTCACCCACGAACCGGCCATAGAGCTGGGCAAACTGCTGAAGAGTATCCTGCCCCCCTCCATGGAGTACATCTTTTATGCGGACAGCGGCAGTGTGGCCGTCGAGGTGGCCATGAAGATGGCTGTGCAGGCTCAGAACGATATGAAACGCACTAACTTCGCGACCATACGTACCGGCTACCACGGCGACACCTGGAATGCCATGAGTGTATGCGACCCGGTCACCGGTATGCACGGGGTCTTCGGCGGTGCCCTTCCGGTCCGGTATTTCGCGCCTTCTCCCGGATGTCGTTTCCACGAGGAGTGGGACCCGCAGGATTTCGAGCCGATGCGTAAGCTGCTTCGCGAACACGCTTCCGAGCTGGCCGGGGTTATTCTGGAGCCTATAGTACAGGGAGCCGGGGGCATGAGATTCTATCACCCTCAGTATCTGCGGGAACTGCGCAAGGAGTGTGACGATTTAGGCATCTTCCTGATATTCGATGAGATAGCTACCGGCTTTGGCCGCACAGGCAAGCTCTTTGCGTGGGAGCATGCGGGAGTGGAACCCGACATCATGACTATAGGCAAGTCCATCACCGGAGGGTACATGACATTCAGCGCGGTGGCCGCGAGTGCCAAAGTGGCGGATGCCATCTCCGCAGGGGCTGCCGGAGTGATGATGCACGGTCCTACATTTATGGGCAACCCGCTCGCCTGCGCAGTGGCACTTAAGAGTACGCAGATGCTGTTGGCTCAGGACTGGCAGGAAAAGGTGCTTCACCTCGAGTCCCTTATGAAGCGGTGGCTGGAGCCGGCAAAAGATATGGACGGGGTCGTGGATGTGCGTGTTCTCGGCGGTATAGGTGTCATAGAGATGGACCGTGAGGTAGACCTCGGAAAGTTTCAGCGCCGATGTGTGGAGGAGGGCGTATGGATACGCCCCTTCGGCCACAATGCCTATATCATGCCTCCGTACCTGGCTGTCACCGACAGGCAGACCGAGAAACTGGCAAAGACATTGATAAGACTTGTGAAGGAGCAGCTTTCGGATGAGTGAGTACTCGCAGATACTGGAAAACTACCGGCTCGAGGGCCGCTTGCGCGCTATACCGGCAGAAGCGGGGACGGATGTCCTGGACCTTTCTACCAACGATTACCTCGGACTTTCCCTGCGGCATGACCTGACGGAGGAGTTTATGAGCCAATCCTTGCGTATTCCGTTCACTTCGGCTGCCTCACGCCTGCTTGCCTCGCGTCAGCGGGAATATGGGGAGCTGGAGGACTGGTTGTCGGCGGCTTACGGCAAGGAGGCGCTCCTGTTCAATTCCGGTTATCACGCCAATACAGGATGTGTCTCGGCGCTTTCCGGAGTAAAAGGCACGGCCATTGTGGCGGATAAGTTGGTCCACGCATCAATCATAGACGGCATACGGCTTGGGAAAGCCCCGTTCCGCCGCTTTCTGCACAACGATGTGGGTTCTCTGAGGCGTGAACTGGAAAAGGCATCGGCATCGGCCGAGTATGTGTGGGTGATAGTCGAGTCTGTCTACAGCATGGACGGCGACATGGCGCCGCTTCGTGAGATAGCGGCGCTGAAAGCCTCGTTCCCGAAGATGATGCTGTATGTGGACGAGGCCCATGCCTTAGGCGTGTTCGGCGCCAAGGGCCTCGGTGTATGCGAGTCTTTGGGTTTGCTGCCGGAAATAGACGTGCTGATTGGCACATTCGGCAAGGCATGTGCCTCTATGGGCGCTTTTGCCGCCGCAAGCCGGGAACTGAAAGATTTCCTGCTTAACAGCGCTCGGAGTTTTATCTTTTCCACGGCTTTACCCCCTGTGAATGTCGCTTTCACACATTTCATGTTGCGTAAGATAGCCGGAATGGAAGCGGAGCGCAAGCATTTGGCTGAGATTAGCGAATTGTTTCGCCGGCGTTTGAGCGCGCTTACAGGATTGCCTTCAGTATCCTCCTCACAGATTGTGCCCCTGATGGCAGGCGGTAATGCGCGGGCGCTTGAACTGTCCGAGTCTTTGAGGAAACATGATATACTGGCGCTTCCCATACGCAAACCTACCGTTCCTGCCGGGACGGAACGCATACGGTTCAGCCTAAACGCCTCTCTTCAGGAGACTGATATTGACCATGTAATCAATGTATTGAGCGATGCCTTATGAGAGTTGAGTTCCTGAAACATACGGACATGGCCGACAGCCTTATATTGCTGTTTGCGGGGTGGGGAAGTGACAGACGTTGCTATGAGCATATATATATGTCCGGTTGGGATGTGGCTTTGGTCAGCGGATTCGATGCGGAACTCCCTTCCCTTGAAGATATTCAGCGATATTCTACGGTCTATGTGTTCGCCTGGTCTTTGGGCGTCTGGGCCGCAGAAAGAGTATTGGCGGGCAGGCTGGAGCCTACCCGTGCGTATGCGGTGAACGGCACTCCCTGGCCTTGCGATGACAAAAGGGGAATCCCGACGGAGATTTTCAGGAATACCGCCTCCGGTGTGAGTGAAAGGAATCTGCATAAATTCCGTGTCCGGATGTGTGGCGGCGTGGCGGCCTATAAGGAAAAAGAGGCTCTGTTCTCACATCTTACGGATGTGGATACACTTCGTGCCGAACTTGAGTTTGTGGCATCGCATCCCGGTGGCCGGCATCTTTGTTGGGATTCGGCTTATGTCAGTGGCGAGGACCATATTTTCCCTGCGGTAAATCAATATTATGCCTGGGAAGGCCGCGTCTCTGTTCATAAACTTGCCGGCGCGCATTTTGTGGATTTGCAGGAAATAGTAAGTCGTGTGATAATTGATGTGCAAAGGGTAGGAAAGCGGTTTGCGCGTAGCCTGTCCACATACGACTCCCATGCTCATGCCCAGCGTCTTATCGCCGAGACCCTCGCCGCTAAGACATTCGGTGGCGGAGAGCCGTCGGATACAGATACCATAGTCGAGATAGGGCCCGGTACAGGAATGTTTACACGCGAGTGGAGGAAGTATGTCTCGCCTGCGAATGCTGTTTTCATGGACCTATATGATATGCCGAAGTACGGAGTGGCGGAACGAGAGAAATATATCTGCGGGGATGCCGAGAAAAACATCCGGAAGTTGGAGCCTGAGTCGGTGTCGGCCATAGTATCCGGTTCGGCTATACAATGGTTCCGCAATTTGCCTTTGTTTTTCGCTAATTGCCGGAGGGCACTGCGGTCCGGCGGACTGATAGCCATGTCTACTTTCGCTCCGGGAAATTTATGTGAGCTTCAGCGTTTGCGCGAGGACCATCTGCAATACCTGCCTGCGGATAAATTGCAAGAGATACTGACTCCTCTGTTCAGCGGAGTAAGTGTAGAAGAGGATGTAGTGGCTATAGACTTCACCACTCCGTTGGAGGCGTTGCGGCATCTGCAGCTTACCGGAGTCACCGTGTCCGGAGGCCGGCATGCCGGGATAGGGGAACTGCGGCGGTTTGCGGACACTTTCCCGATGAATAGCCGAGGCCGTTATACGCTTACTTTCCGCCCTGTCTACATTCTGGCACGCAAGTGACAAAGAGTGTCATACCTCTTTCTCCGGGGTCTGATTATCCGCCTGCTTTTTGGCTTCAAGCGCTTTGCGCTCTTCGGCGGCGCGAGCCAAATCCTCTTTGCGCTCCCGCTTCAGCTTTTCGCGCTTGCCGAGGAAGAAATAGAGCAATGTAAGAATGACAATCTCAATGGCTATGGTGCCGAAGAAGGAGATATAGTCATGTTTGACGGTAAGAGTCTCAAGGTTGCTGAGTGCCATGACGCACATATAGATGAACAGGGCGCCGACTATCAGCAACGGAGTCTTGCTCTTTCGGGGTGGAGTCGTGGTCATACGGCTTCTGTTTCTTTTATGTATTTGGAATCGGAGGGATTGAATTTGCCGGCCTTCAGGTAATCGTATATGCGTATGCAGCTTATAGCGTCGAAAGCGGCGTAGTTTATCTGCGCGGGAGTGAGATGCTCGGCTTCCCAGTTGGTGAGGCGCTGCCCTTTGGAAATACGCTCGCCGAAGAGAACGGCATATATGCGGGAGAGAGAATTGTCCGCTATTCCGAACAGCTTTACGTATTGCTGCAGGTCTACGAAACCGGCGGGATTCAGGTCGCATATCTTAGAGAGCGAGTGGAAGTCGTCTCTAATAGATACACCCACTTTTACTTTATCCGGATTCTCGAGAAGCTCTTTCAGCGATGTAGGCATACCCAATGTCTTGAGCCGGAACAGATAGCATCGTTCCGGAGAGGCCAGTTGCAGGAGAGACACGGAGTGGCTCTGCCCTTTACGGAAGGAAGGGCGAGTCTCGGTGTCAAAGCCTATAATCCTGGCTCTGTTCAGGTATTCGACGGCTTCCTCCAGTCCCTCTGAGGAGTCTATGACAATTGCCCCTTGGGTGTAATGCGCTGTGGGTAAGGAACCGAGCTCCTCTTTTGTGATTGAGATTGTTTTATTTTTTAAAATCGGTAATGTCATATTTTATGACAAAGTTAACAAAATATTCGCATACAGCGGGCACCGATGCCGTTTAATTTCCGAATACGTCTGCCGGCATCTCCAGATACAGCGATTCGGGGAAGTGCTTGTGCAGGTAATGGCGGAGGTATTCGCGAGTGTCGGCGCATATTATCCTGTCCTTGTCAAAATAGGGGTTGTAAAGCAATGCGGCTATTTTTACGTCTCGGGATTTAAGCGCTTCCAAAGTAAGCAGTGTGTGGTTTATGGAACCGAGCTGACCGTTAGTCACCACCACGGCGGGGAGTTTATGGTCGGCCATGTAATCGGCGGTCAAGTAATCGTCGTGCAGGGGAACAAGCACGCCGCCGGCTCCCTCGATAAGCACGGTGTCATATTCGTCTCTAAGTATAAGGGTAGCTTGTGCGGCGATGTCGAAATCTACTGTTACCTTGTCTATTTCAGCCGCCAAGTGAGGGGAAGCCGGGTAGGAGAGTATCAGCGGCGCTGTGGTGTGGTCTATGTCACGCGGCTGCATGGGGATTCCCATCACCTTGCGGTGTACATCTATATCCTCACTGTAATCGTGGTTGCCTGTCTGTATGAATTTCTGGGTTATCACTTTGCGGCCGGTCCTGGTCAGCTCTCTGGCCAGCCAGCCGGTGGCATAGCTCTTGCCTACATCCGTGCCTATACCGGTCACGAACAATATGTCAGGAAGATTTTTCATTATTCGTCTGTTTTTATCACTCAGGCAAATGAGCCGCCATTTGCCTGACAGATGCAAATATACAGCAAAAAAACCGTATGACGTAAAAAATCGGCATTAAATTGAATGTAAGCTCTGTTCATACATATTTTTTCAAGAGATGAGGGGATTGAAATTTTGCGGTTTTGACATTTAAAGGTAACTTTGCGGTCATGAGAATATTCTGGAAGACAGTTTTGATTTTGCTGATTGTGTTTTTCGGCAGCTCCATACTGGCGGTGGCTGTGTACCGTTTTGTGCCTGTAGAGTGGACACCGCTTATGACCATTCGCGCTCTCCGGCCTAAGGGTACAGAGGCTCAGCGGCAGGCCGAGAAGAACAGGCAGCACGAATGGGTGAGTTATGACGAAATTTCCGAGTGGGTGCCACGGGCTGTCATAGCTGCGGAAGATGGCCGCTTCTATCAGCACCACGGTTTTGACTTCGAGGAGATAGGACATGCCATAGAGGAGCGAAAGGCCGGTGGCCGCAGTCGCGGAGCTTCCACTATCTCCCAGCAGACAGCCAAGAATGTGTTTCTATGGCCGGCTCACTCCTGGGTGCGTAAGGGATTGGAAGCATATTTTACCGTCCTTATCGAGCTTATGTGGTCCAAGGAGCGGATTATGGAGGTGTATCTGAATAGCATCGAGATGGGTCCGGGCATCTATGGTATCGAGGCTGCAGCCCGGCACTATTTCGGACGTTCAGCGGCGGAATTGTCCAAAGGACAGGCAGCGCTTATAGCCATTTCTCTTCCCAATCCGCTGAAGCGAGACCCGGCGCATCCTACCGCTTATATGCTTAAACGACAACGCGTAATAATGAGATATATGTGAAGAAAGTCCCTCAGGTTTTCCTGCAGGGACTTTCTTTACATATCTTTTGAGGTCATTTACCAGGCGAACATGGGGTATTTGTTCATCATGTCGTTAACCTCGCGACGTACCTCGGCAATTACGCCCTCATCGTCGGCGTTGGAAAGGACACGGTCAATGAGGTCGGCTATCTTGACCATGAGGTCTTCCTTGGCGCCACGGGTAGTGATTGCGGCGGTGCCGAAGCGCAGACCGGAAGTAAGGAAGGGGCTGCGTGTGTCGTAGGGCACCATATTCTTGTTGGCTGTGATGTCGGCTTCCACGAGTACACGCTCAGCCTTTTTACCGCTCATTTCGGGGAACTTGGTGCGCAGGTCTACCAGCATGCAGTGGTTGTCTGTACCGTCGGAGATAATCTTGTAGCCTCTCTCTATCAGTGCATTAGCCAAAGTGTCGGCGTTTTTCTTGACCTGGATTGCATACTCTTTCCATTCGGGCTGGAGACATTCGCCGAAAGCGACAGCCTTGGCAGCGATGACATGCTCAAGCGGACCACCCTGTACACCGGGGAATACGGCGCTGTCCAGCAGGGCGCTCATTTTCTTGATTTCGCCCTTGGGTGTCTTTTTGCCCCAGGGATTGTCGAAGTCTTTGCCCATAAGAATCATACCGCCACGGGGACCACGCAGTGTCTTGTGTGTGGTGGTGGTCACGATGTGGGCGTGCTTGACAGGGTTTTCAAGCAGACCGGCTGCAATCAGACCTGCGGGGTGAGCCATATCGACCATGAAGATGGCGCCGATTTCATCGGCTACTTTGCGTATACGTGCGTAATCCCACTCACGGGAATATGCGCTTGCGCCGGCGATAATCAGTTTGGGCTTGTGTTCGCGGGCCTTAGCTTCCAGCTCCTCGTAGTTGACGCGACCTGTCTCGGCGTCTACTGTGTAGGAAATGGGATTGAACACGAGGCCGGAGAAGTTTACGGGGCTTCCGTGGCTGAGGTGACCGCCGTGGCTGAGGTCCATACCCATGAATGTGTCACCGGGTTTAAGGCAAGCCATGAATACAGCCATGTTGGCCTGTGCGCCGCTGTGGGGCTGCACGTTTGCCCATTCTGCGTCAAACAGCTTCTTGGCGCGTTCTATAGCAAGGTTTTCGGCCTCATCAACCACCTGGCAACCGCCATAGTAACGCTTGGCGGGATAACCCTCGGCATATTTGTTAGTGAGGCAGGAACCCATGGCTCGCATTACCTCGTCGCTTACGAAGTTCTCGCTTGCGATTAACTCGATGCCGCGACGCTGACGCAGGTGCTCGCGGTCAATAATGTCAAAAACTTGATTGTCTCTTTGCATTGCAAATAGTGTTTTATATGGTTACTGATTGTTTTCGGTATGTGTGATTTCCGGTATAAGGGCAATGGCGGGACAAGGCCGCAGTAATCCCTTTACGCTGCAAATTTAACCAAAATATTTCACACCTGCAACCTGCCGCTGTTTTTTCGTCTTTTCCGCCTATACCTGTTCTGTTTATGCCTCTCGGACGTCAGCATATCTTTGTCGATATCTGTTTGATTGAGTAGTCTTTTTAAGACTCCGATATTGTTAACTTGTGTTAAAACTAAAATTTTAGTTGTTGAACTAAAAAAATAGTTCTAACTTTGCGATGTGCCTTGATAGAGGTTAAGTAAAGATATGAAAACTAAAGTAGATAAGGAAGAATACAGAAAACTTTCTCCTAAGGAGGAAGAGATAATGTCTTGTTTCTGGCAGCGAGGTCCCTTGTTTGTCCGCGAGGTGGTGGAGATGATGCCTGAACCCAAGCCGCATTTCAACACGGTCAGTACATTCGTACGCTCTTTGGAGGCGAAAGGGTGGCTATCGCATGAGCAGTTCGGCAATTCGTTCAGGTATGCTCCGGCGGTTCCTGTAGAGGAGTATCGGAACCGCTCATTGAGAGGGTTTATTGACCGCTTCTTTGGCCGTTCATATCTGAATGTGGTCTCGTCGTTGGTAAAGGAGGAGAAGATTTCCACCAAGGAACTACGCGATTTGATAGCACGGATTGAAGCCGCCGAAAATAGAAAGGAGGACTGACATGGGTGTATTTATCAGCTATCTGTTACAGGTAAGTGTGATAATGGCGGTTTTGTATGCTTGTTACAAGATGTCGCTGTCATCATCCACATTCCATAGTTTCAACCGAGTGGCCTTACTCTGTATCATTGTCGCGTCCTGGCTGTTGCCGTTGGCAGTGCCGGACACCGGATTCCTCGCCGGTTTTTTATCCGGCACTGAGCCGGTTATGGACAATGGTCACTTGGTGGAAATCGGTATACCCATAGCCGTTCAAGAGGGTGATGCGGTCTCGGAGACCCTTTCAGCTTCGCATTTTTGGACTTATCTGCCGGTGATTTATATACTTGGATTTGTTTTCTTTATCATTCTGCTTTCGTTATCCGTAGTCAGGTTGGCACGTACTGTAGGCGGCGGAGAGAAACGACAGAATGGACTATATACACTGGTGGTGAGTCCTGCGGCTGCCGGGCCATTCAGCTGGGGCCGTTACGTAGTGGTCCGTCCTTCGGATTGCGATTCCAACCTGGATTTGGTCCTTAACCATGAATTGAGGCATCTGCAGCTGTTCCATTGGATGGATTTGCTGGTAGCGCAGTTCAATGCGCTCTTCCTTTGGTTCAATCCTGCGGCATATCTGCTGATGCGCGAACTCAAATGTACCCACGAGTATGAAGTGGACAGCGCGATAGAGCCCCGATTGACTCACGATTATCAACTTATGCTAATAAAAAAGACTGTCGGCTCAAGTTTCCCGACCTTCGCCGACAGTCTGAATCACAGTCAACTTAAAAAACGTATAACTATGATGACAAAAAGAAAATCCAGTTCGGTGCGCCTTCTTGCGGCGCTTGTGCTGCCTTGCGCAGCTGTGGCGGCAGTCTCTGCTCTTAGCCTTCCGGCAGTAGCCGGTATTATTGCCGATGTGAGCGCTTCGTCGCTGAAGTCTCAAATCAGCGGCAAATTTACTGATAATCTTTATGACAGGCAAATCCCTGCAAATGACGATGCCGTTTATGAGGGGGCGGCCGGAGCAGTACAGGCTAAAACCCACCCGGGTGGGACTGACACTTCCGAGGATACCGTGGAGCCGGTTATCGCCGAGGATGTGAAGGCGATTAAGGCGATAGCTGGAGATAAAGATTCTTCAGGAAAGGAGACCTATTTCATAGACGGTGTGCGGTCAGACGCCAAAGCGGTAGAGGGCCTTGACCCTAACAGTATTAAAAGCATAACTGTCGTTAAGAATGACCCTGATTATCCCAAGGGCAAGATTTTAATTTTCACCGACAACGAGCCAACGGATAGAGTTTATAAAATGGTGGAAAAGATTCCGGAATTTAACGGCGGAACTAAAGCTCTTATGGAGTTCCTTATGCAGAATGTCAAGTATCCTGAGGGGCTTGCCGGAGATTGCAGGTCGGTTGTGCAGTTTACCGTAAGCAAAGAGGGTGATGTAAGTGATTTTAAAGTGGTGAAAAGCGGTGGTGAGGCTGCGGATGCAGAAGCCATCAGGGCCATTTCCCTGACTTCCGGCAAATGGCAGCCAGGCTATAATGATGGCAAGCCTGTATCCACTATGTTAACATTGCCTGTCGTCTTCCGCAAGAAATAAAGATTCTCATACTTTGAAGTGGCTGGGCCATAATTTCATTCTGGCTCAGCCACTTCAATTAATTGTCGTCGAATTGGCGTTAATTCAACGATTTGATAAAGCTGACTATGTCTGCGATGACAGCTTCGTCTATTGTGGTTTCAATTTCTGAATATTCAGTAGGACCTCCGGTCTTGCAGGGTTGCATCAGGTGGTTGAGTCCCTGATATACTTTCACGTTCACTCTTTTATTCAGGTTGCGCAAAGGACGCTCATTCAGCGCCGGACGTACCTGCATGTCTTTCTCGCCGTAGAGGGCCAGTGCTGGCGCTTTTGCCTCCCGTATGTCCTGGTCCGGCGAATAATTGATAAAGTATAGCATCCAGGGTGCGAGGATAGACTGCATATTGTTGCGTGCAGCACTTATTGGCATCCATTCGGCGTATTGCGGTCCGGAATGTTTCTGCATAGCCAGGTCCATGGCTTTGTGGGCATATTCAGTTTGCTCAGCGGCATCGGTCGGTATTTCGGAGAGGGCTTTGAAGAAATCGGAAAAGACTGCCCGACACCTTTCGCACTCGGCTTCTCCGAGACCAGCCGCTCTCATTGAAGAAGTCAGTTGGTCGGTCATTATTTCCGCGCCGGAGACAGCCGGAGCTCCAAGAGTGACTATAAAGTCGGCATCATTGGCAAGAATAAACGCTATGGCACCCCCCTCGCTGTGACCGAGAATACCGATTTTCTTAAATCCTCTGTTTCTGAGATAGTTGATACCTCCTGATGCATCTTTTGCAAAATCTGCGGTAGTGGCGGCGGTGGCGTTGCCGGTAGATGGCGGTACGCTTCGGTCGTTGTAGCGGAGCGAGGCTATGCCCGCACGCCCCAGACGGTCGGCGAGAACCGCAAACGGCTTATGTTCGAATATGGTCTCGTCTCTGTCTTGCAGCCCCGATCCGGAAACCATCAGCACTACAGGTGTATCCGAGGTGAAGCCAGGGGGCAATGTTAGTGTTCCGGCAAGCGACACATCCGGAGTTTCGCCTGTGAAGGTTACCTCTTCGGTCTTGTAAGGAAATGGCGGTTGAGGGGTCTGAGGCCTATTGCGTGTCTGCAGTTCGCGCGTCAGATTCAGCGGTATGGAAATGCCCATCTGTGAGAAAGTCCCTTTTACGGAATCTCCTGCTAATTTGCCGGTGTACTTCATGCCTAATGCGGGTGCTGAAATGGCAATGGAGTCGGGAGTCCAGAAATCTGTGTTGACGGGGATGTCTTTAGCGCCTTGGTCAGGGCTGTCCATCAGCACCTTCGGGAGGGAATCCCGTTCAGGGCGGGCGGTGATGTGGAACACCATCCTAAGCGAATGTCCCTGTATATGAAGAGTGCCTCCCCAGGTCCCGTCCAAAGTCTCGGCGCCGAGTTCAAGCCCTAAAGAGCTGACTAAAAGTATGGAAGATAAGTATTTAAATATTTTCATATTCAACAGTATTGTCAGGAAGCGCGTCTGACGGGTGTCAGCCTCCGAAGTTGTCGTAATGGATGTTTTCGGGTTCCACGCCGAGACTGTAGAGCATGTTGTTCACCGCGTTGCTCATGGGGCCAGGTCCGCACATATAGTACTCTATATCCTCGGGATTCTCGTGGTCTTTGAGGTACGTGTCCAGCATTACCTGATGCACGAATCCGGGGGTGTATTTCACTCCGGCTTTGTCTGCTGCGGGGTCCGGGCGGTCCAGTGCCAGATGGAAATGGAAATTTGGATATTCCTTCTCCAATTCCAGGAAGTCGTTCAGATAGAATACCTCGTTGAGGGCTCGTGCGCCGTAGAAGTAGTGCATCTCCCGGTCGCGTGTGTTCAGGGTGCGGAGCATGTGCATGATTTGGGAACGTAGAGGTGCCATGCCTGCGCCCCCGCCTACCCAAATCATTTCTGCCTTTGAGTCGAAAATCGGGTGGAAATCCCCGTAAGGACCGCTCATCAGCACCTTGTCGCCCGGCTTGAGGGTGAAGATGTAGGACGAGGCTATACCCGGCGATACAGGCTGGAAGCCTACCTGAGGCTTTGGCTTGAACGGGGGCGTGGCTATACGCACCGTGAGCATGAACCGGTCTCCCTCGGCAGGGTAGTTGGCCATTGAATAGGCGCGGATAGTTTCCTCCTTGTTCTCGCATTTGAGCGTAAACAGTCCGAACTTCTCCCACGCCGGCAGGTACTCCTCGCCTATGAGGGACTTGTCTATGTCTTTGTCGTAGCTCATAGAGTACTTGGGTATGCGTATCTGGGCGTACGAGCCGGGTATAAAGTTCATGTGTTCCCCTTCGGGCAGCTTGACTATGAACTCCTTGATAAATGTGGCCACATTGCGGTTGCTTATTACCTCGCACTCGTATTCCTTTACATCCAGAGCAGCCTCGGGGACACGGATGTCCATATCGCTTTTCACCTTCACCTGGCAGCCGAGACGCCAGTTGTCCTTGATTTGCTTGCGGGTGAAATGCACCGCCTCCGTGGGGAGCATCTCGCCTCCTCCGGACTCCACCTGCACCTTGCACTGGCCGCAGCTGCCCTTGCCTCCGCAGGCCGACGACAGGTGTACCCCGGCATTGTTGAGGGTGTTGAGTAATGAAGACCCGGCTTCCACTTCCAGCTCCTTGGTGCCGTTGTTCACATTTATCGTCACTTTGCCCGAAGCCACCAGGAAGCGGCGGGCTATAATGAGTATGGCCACGAGAACCAATGTCAGCAGGGCGAAGAAGCCTGCTGCGATGCCTACCGATGACCAGGCTATCTGTGTCGTTATGAATAGTGTCATTTGCTTGTTACAATTTTATGCCTAAGAAGCTCATGAAAGCGATGCCCATAAGGCCGGTGACAATGAATGTGATGCCTGTGCCGCGCAGCGGCGCCGGGATAGCGTTATAGCTCAGGCGCTCGCGTATGGCGGCGATGCAGGTGATGGCCAACAGCCATCCTATGCCGGAGCCGGCTCCGTAGACTGTGGCTGTCCATGCGTCGGAGAAGTCTCTCTGCTGCATGAACAGAACGGCGCCGAGTATGGCGCAGTTCACTGCTATCAGCGGCAGGAAGATTCCCAGCGAAGCATAGAGCGACGGGGAATACTTCTCGATAATCATTTCCAGCAGCTGTACCAGCGAGGCTATGACGGCTATGAAGATAATCAGCCCCAGGAAGCTGAGGTCCAGCTCCGCGTATTGGCTGCCCAGCCAGGAGAGCGAGCCGGGTTGCAGCACGTAGGTGTTTATGCACCAGGTCACGGGCAGGGCTATGATGAGTACGAAGCTCACCGCTATGCCCAGTCCGAATGCTGTCTTCACATTCTTGCTCACGGCAAGAAACGAACACATACCCAGAAAGTATGCGAAAATCATATTGTCAATAAAAATCGACTTTATGAATAGGTTCAGGTTTTCCATTTTCTTCCTTTTAGTGTGTCAGAGTTCAGTCTTCCTGTAAATCCTTGTTAACGGAACGGTGTACCCAGATAATGCAGCCCACCACCACAAGAGCCATGGGGGGCAGAATCATCAGGCCGTTGTTCATGTATCCGGCTTCGTACCAGGACCGGGGGATTACGTGGTAGCCCCAGAGGGTGCCGCTGCCGAGCAGTTCGCGGAAGAAGGCCACTATAATCAGGATTATTCCGTAGCCTATCCCGTTGCCTACACCGTCAAGGAAGGCGGGCCAGGGCCTGTTGCCGAGGGCGAAGGCCTCCAGTCGGCCCATAAGGATACAGTTGGTGATAATCAGGCCTATGAATACGGAGAGCTGCTTGCTCACGTCATACGCATACGCTTTCAGTATCTGGTCCACTATGACCACTAAAGCGGCCACCACCACTAATTGTACGATTATGCGGATAGAGGAGGGGATGGTCTTGCGCATAAACGAGATAATCACATTGGCCAGTGCCAGCACCGCCGTCACCGATATTGTCATGACTACGGCCGGCTCCAGTTTGGCGGTGACGGCCAGGGCCGAGCAGATACCCAGAATCTGCACTATCACCGGGTTGTCCTTGGAGAACGGGTTGAAGAATACCGATATGTTTTTATTTGTCATGGTCCTTAATCGTTACTTGTTGGTTTCTCCTAACTTTTTGAGATATTCGGTATAGGGTTCCAGGCTTTCGCGCAGCATCTTGTCCACGCCCTGGCTGGTGATGGTGCCTCCGCTGATGCCGTTCACGTATGCCCCTTCTTGCGGTTCCTGGCCGGGCTTGCATACACGGACACTGGTGAATTTGCCGTAAGAGAATACATTTTTGCCTTCGAACTGAGTGCTGAAAGCCGGTTTTTCAATTTCCGCGCCCAGACCCGGGGTCTCCCCCTTGTGGGCGAAGTAAGCGCCGTAGATGGTGTCGCCGTCGGAGTCGAAAGCCACATATCCCCATATCGGGCCCCAAAGGCCGGCTCCGTAGACAGGGATTATGTACTTAAGCCCGTTGTCGGTCTGACACTCGAACACCGGCAGGAGTCTGGCATCCTGAGGCTTTTTGATTTCATCGCTCATGTTCCGGCACGCGGCGAAGGCGTCGTCCGCGTCGCGGTTCACTATATTGCCGTGGTAGTCTACTATGTAGCTGCTTCGGATATGCTCGGCGTAGAGGGTCGGTATGTCCTTGCCTTCGCCGGAGATTAGGGCGGCTTTCAGTATCTGGGACTTCATGTCGTTGGCCTCGTTCTCCTCCTGCAGCGGTCGCAGGCTTTGATAGATGAGGGACAGCACCACACCCACTACGAGTACCAGGCCCACCGAGTAAATCAGCGCGTATATGTTGCTTTGCTTTTTCATCGCTTCTATTCAGTTTGGGGTATTATTTTGACGGCACTCTGCTCATTCGGCGTTTTATATTGCTTCGCACCACACACCAGTCTATCAGAGAGGCGAAGCTGTTCATAAGCAGTACGGCCAGCATGGCGCCTTCGGGATATCCCGGGTTGTAGCAACGGATTATTATTGCCAGCACGCCTGTCATGAAGCCGTAGATTATCTTGCCGGTCTCCGTGCGGCAGGCTGTCACCGGGTCGGTGGCCATGAATACTATCGCGAAGGCGAAGCCGCCCAGGCAGAGTTGGTGCAGAGGACCGATGAAGGTGGCGGGATAGAGAGGGCTTGCCGTAAGGTTGGCGATATAGGACATAGCCAGACCGCCTGCAATGCCGCTGACGATTATTTTCCACGAAGCCATGCCTGTGGCTATAAGGATGACGGCTCCTATGATTATGCAGAGGGTGGATGTCTCGCCCCAGGAGCCGGGTATGAATCCCAGGAAACTGTCCATGAAAGAGAGGGGATGACCGGCCACGTCAACTATGGAGACGGAAGTGGGGTCGGTGCTTGAGGCTATCTGTCCCAGGGGTGTCGCGCCCGTAAATCCGTCTACCGCCTTGTCGCCGCCCAGGGATACGAACACCTTGTCGCCGCTCATCTTCGCCGGGTATGCGAAGAAGAGGAACGCGCGGGTCATCAGAGCGACGTTGAAGATGTTGTAGCCGGTACCGCCGAACACTTCTTTTACGAATACCACCGAGAAGGCAGTGGCCACAGCCAGCATCCACAGCGGGGTGTCGATGGGGCAAATCATAGGTATCAGGATACCAGAAACCAAAAAACCTTCCTGGATTTCATGCCCGCGTAGCTGGGCGCTGACGAACTCAATGCCGAGTCCCACAGCATAGACTGTGATTATCTGGGGTATCGCCCTCAGGAATCCGTACCAGAAAAGACCCGCTATGCCTCCGGTATCGCCTCCGGTGGCCAAAGCGTGCTGATACCCTATGTTGTACATGCCGAAAAGCACGCAGGGCAGCAGCGCCAGCACCACAATAATCATGGTTCGCTTTGAGTCGTTGGAGTCATGGATATGCACCCCTCGGGTTCGTGTGGAGTTGGGGGTATACAGGAATGTGTAGAAGCCGTCGAACACAGAGTGCAGTGAGGAGAGTTTTCCGCCCGGTTCGAAATGTGGCTTTATCCTGTCAAGTCGTTTTTTCAGAAATTTCACCTTTTGTTGAAGTTGTTTATGTCGTTATGAGAGTTCCTGACGCAGTTTGTCCAGGCCGTCGCGCACTATCTGTTGCAGCGGTTCTTTGGATGTGTCCACAAATTCGGGCAGCGCGAAGTCTTCGGGCGCTACCTCGTATATGCCGAGCTGTTCCATCTTTTCGATGTCTCCTGCCATGATAGCCTTCAGCAGGAACTCCGGATATACGTCCATCGGGAACACCTTGTCCATCTCGCCGCTGAGAATCATCGCACGTTGGCCGCCTCGCAGGCGGGAGTCGAATCTGTAACGGCCTCGCTTGCCCAGCAGGAACGCGGGGAAGGAGCGCTTTACACTGAAGTGGTCGGGTTTCAGCGACGCCCAACCCATGAACTCGTCGGCCTTGTCGCCTTCGGATATGAGGGTAATCTGGCGGTAGGGATAACGCAGGAAGCCGGAAGCGGGGTCCTCTTTGATGCCTGTAAGCACGTTGCCGCTTATGGTTCGTACTTTGCCCTCTCCCGTCTTGATGCCGTCTGCGAGCAATGTCCTCAGAGAGCATCCCGCACGAGTGTCTACGTACTGCGGTCTTTGAGCCATGTCTCCGCACAGACAGACCTCTGCGGCGGAGTCTATGTGGCCGGTGGCGAACAGGGTCCCGATGCGCACCACAGTGCGGGAATCGAGCGTCCACACGGTCTCGCCCCTGTTTACCGGCTTGATTCTGTTTATCTGCACACCTACATTGCCTGCGGGATGTGGACCTTGAAATTCATAGACCTTGGCCGCTTTGCTGGTGAGGGCGGAGTCGTAGGGCACGCCGAGGAATACGTTCCCGTCTGTAAGGCGTGCCAGCACCTCAAGCCCTTTCTCGTGCAACTCCTGCATCGGGGGGGCAATCAGCGGTCCGGCCAAGGGGGCGGAGTCGAAAGCGGTCACGAATATGTCTCGGGGGGCAACGGCCGGGTCGGGCACTATATCAAACGGACGCTGACGGAGCAGCGCGAACATACCTGACTCGCACAGCAGGTCAAGTGTCTTTTGCCGGTCTGTAAAGTCAACGGGAGCGTCTTTGCCGTCTGAGGCGCCGAAATACAGGTAATCCCCGGATGCGGGCTTTCCGCCTGCCACATCGGCCTCTATGGTCACTGTCTCAATCTTGCGGCGCTCGCCTCGGCGCACCTCTCCGACTATGCCGCTGACCGGAGAAACCAGCTTAATCCGCTCATTGTCTTTGGAATAAAGTAAGGGAGAACCGACTGATACCCGGTCACCGGCCTTGACGGCGCATTTCCATTTGTAACCCGGGAAGTCGTCGGGCACTATGCCGAATAGTTTGGTTTCGGTATCTGTCTTATGCTCAGGACTCGCCTCCCCTCTGAGGGGAATGTCAAGTCCTTTCTTGATTTTTATGATTTCTGCCATATAATAGTAATTATTGCAGTCCACAGGATTAATGTGCAAAATTACTAAATTATAAGGATTTTGCAAAGGGTTTTATCAATATTTCTTAACGCTTCACATAAGAAGCCGTTTAAAAATTAACGTCAAAATAGGTCGAAAGCGCAACTTGGATTTTGTCATGCAGGCGAGGAAGCATAGCGTTTGCACAAATTTGATGCGATTGCTCTGGAAATTCCTGGAAATCATAAGTGGAATTTTGTTGTCTCAAAAATTATTGTTATTATTGCAATTCCTAATGGACATGAACATAATATAATTTTTTTATAGTCCTGGGTTTATTTAAGGCTTAGTATTATGAAATCAATATTTATTCACACTACATTCTTGATTTTTTTATCAATATTCCTGTCAGGATGTAGAGATATTGAATTAAAGGACTCTACAATTCCAATTATCGATTCCTATGTTTTCACCAGTATAGAATATCCTGAGCTACACACATCCCTATCAAATTCACATCCATATATATTTAATGATGGAGGTTATATCGAAGACCTGGGTCCTATTATAAACAATGCGATAGACTTCAATAAACTTCAGAGCGACAGTACAACATTATTGGTGTATCGACATGACATCGATTATAAGTTACAAAACACACGTGTGAAAGTTTATAAGGGAACAGATGGAGATATAGTAATGAACGTACTATACGAAATTAATAAAACCACTGATGACGATGAGGAACGTTATCTTAATATTATATGCGTTAAGATATATTGCTGTCCGATAAAACTTTTTGAAGCGAGATAAAATTAGGACTGATTCCAT
>URIC01000037.1 GCA_900547755.1 uncultured Bacteroidales bacterium | reverse complement strand
GGAATCAGTCCTAATTTTATCTCGCTTCAAAAAGTTTTATCGGACAGCAATAATAAATTATATATTTTTCTACTGTTTAGGAAGTCAGAATCACATCATGCCGCCCATACCGCCCATACCGGGTGCGGGCATTGCGGGAGCCGCAGGATTCTCCTCCTTTTTGTCGGCAATCACACATTCCGTGGTCAGGAACATACCGGCTATGGATGCGGCATTTTCAAGAGCTACACGTGTCACCTTAGCGGGGTCTATCACTCCAGTCGCGAAGAAGTTTTCGTAACTTTCCGTACGGGCGTTGTAACCGAAGTCGCCTGAACCTTCCTTGACTCTCTGAACTACCACCGCTCCTTCTACGCCTGCGTTCTCTACTATCTGACGCAGGGGTTCCTCAATGGCGCGGCGTATGATTGCGATACCTGTGGCCTCGTCGGCGTTGTCGCCCTTGAGTGCAGCCAGTTCGGGGAGGCAACGGATGTAGGCTGTGCCGCCGCCGGGAACGATACCTTCCTCAACAGCCGCACGAGTAGCGGAGAGCGCATCGTCCACACGGTCTTTCTTCTCTTTCATCTCGACCTCGGAGGGAGCGCCTATATAAAGCACAGCCACACCGCCTGCCAGCTTGGCCAGACGCTCTGTGAGTTTCTCCTTGTCGTATGTGGAGGTAGTGTTTTCAATCTGTACCTTGATTTGGGCCACACGGTCTGCGATAGCTTGTTTGTCGCCGGCACCGTTGATGATTGTGGTGTTGTCCTTGTCTACGGTCACCTTCTCGGCTGTGCCGAGGTCGGCAATCGTAGCCTGGTCAAGACGCATGCCCTTCACCTCGGAAATAACGTTGCCGCCGGTGAGGACAGCGATGTCTTCAAGCATCTCCTTACGACGGTCGCCGAAGCCGGGAGCCTTGACGGCGCAAATCTTCAGAGAACCACGCAGACGGTTCACTACCAGGGTGGCGAGAGCCTCGTTGTCCACATCCTCGGCAATGATGAGCAGACCTCGGCCGGACTGTGCAGTGGACTCCAGAATGGGGAGGATGTCCTTGAGGTTGGATACTTTCTTGTCATAGAGCAGGATGTAGGGATTGTCCATCTCACATTCCATTTTCTCTGTGTTGGTGACGAAGTAGGGGGAGATGTAGCCACGGTCGAATTGCATACCTTCCACAACATCTACTGTGGTGTCTGTACCCTTGGCTTCCTCGACTGTGATGACACCCTCTTTCTTGACCTTCTTCATGGCCTCGGCAATCAGACGTCCTATCTCCTCGTCATTGTTGGCAGAAACGCGGGCCACATTTTCAATCTTGTCGAAGTCGTCGCCGACTTCCTCAGCCTGTGCCTTGATGCCTTCCACGACTTTGCTGACGGCCTTGTCAATACCGCGTTTAAGGTCCATGGGGTTGGCGCCGGCGGCCACATTGCGTAGGCCTTCGCGTACTATGGCCTGAGCCAGGACGGTGGCTGTGGTAGTACCGTCGCCGGCCTGGTCGCCGGTCTTGGATGCAACCTCCTTGACAAGCTGTGCGCCCATGTTCTCGAAGGGATTCTCAAGTTCAATCTCGCGAGCTACCGTCACACCGTCCTTAGTGATGTGGGGAGCGCCGAATTTCTTTTCGATAATTACGTTACGGCCTTTGGGACCGAGGGTTACTTTCACTGCGTCGGCCAATGCGTCGACGCCTGCTTTCAGCTCTTCGCGAGCCTTTATATTGAATTTGATTTCTTTAGCCATTGTCTTTTGTGTTTTTATTATACTTATTTGATTATAGCCAGTACATCGCTCTGGCGCATGATAAGATATTTTTTGCCGTCAAGTTCCAATTCAGTGCCGGCATATTTGCCGTGTAGAATCGTATCTCCGGGTTTAAGCACCATTTTCTCGTCTTTGGTGCCTTCGCCTGCGGCGATTACTGTACCTTTAAGGGGCTTTTCTTTAGCGGAATCAGGGATGATGATGCCACCTACGGTGACTTCTTCGGCAGCCATAGGCTCGATGAGCACGCGGTCTGCAAGGGGTTGAATATTCATAGTTATATATTTTAAGTATTGATTTTTTAGTATCTGAAATCGGATAATACATTTTTTATGCCAAATTCCTGAATTGTAACATTCAGGAGGTACGGATAGTTTCCTATATAAGGTAAAATCTTGTGAAATAAGGGAAATATACCTAATTTTGCGATATGAAAGCTATTTCCCGAAAATGCAAAGAGGCATTAATCCTTTGCGTCACTATGTCAGTTCCTTCTGCCACATTGGCAGAGTCACCCGCGTATGCTCCCGAAGTGCGTCTGCGGGTACCGCGCAATATATCACACCCTGTATTCACTCCACGCAAACTCCGGATATACAACGATGTCAGCCGTCGTGCTTTGGGTGTGGACGAGGCGCGCAAAGGGATGCGGCGGGACAATGAGGTTATTCCCTTTACCGGAAAAGGGGTGGTGATAGGAATAGTGGACAGCGGCATAGACCCTCGGCACGTGGCTTTTCTTGACCCTGCTACCGGCTGGAACCGTACATTGTTATATACCCGTACATATTCGGCGCATGAGACTGCCGGCCATGAGTTCAGCTATCGGTCTTTCGACCTTACCGAAGGCAAGAAACTGGAGCGACGGTTCGTTGACGACAGTTCTGACGGACATGGCACACACACCGCAGGTACAGCCGCAGGCTCGGACTGTGGCAATCCTTACAGCGGAATGGCCCCCGAGGCTTCTCTGATTCTGACCAGTATGGGGGAGCTTATTGGCGAAGACGAGGTATTGTTCGGTATTACCACCACTCTTGACGAAGCCCGCAATGCCGGAATGCCCTGCGTGGTTTCCCTGAGCATAGGCAACAGTGCCGGCACGCATACCGGCCGAGGTATGCTGACAGAGACTTTGAGCGATGAGCTGGATGAGGGCGGACAGATTGTCGTATACGCCGCCGGCAACGACGGCGCCAATAGAGTAAGCCTTACTCACGATTTTGACGCGAATCCCGCGGAAGTCGCGACAATCCTTTCCAAATGGGGAGGGAAGTCGCCTTATGCGGATGTGTTTGTCCGTGGCGATAGGCCCGGAATGCGCTTTGCCTTGACTCTTGTGGACATAGGACCTGAACAATACGCGGAAGTGTGGCGCTCTTCCTGGATAGAGATGGATGACCTGACGACCGAGGGTAGGGATGTGCTTGTGGATTGTGGCGAAATTCAGAGCCATTTCAAAAATCCTTCCATTATCATAGCCCGGAATCTGTTGGAGACTTACGGGGTACACGGGGTGTATCTTTCCGGAGAACTGCCTTGGCTTGATGAAGAGGAAGGCTACACACTGGGTTTGGCTGTAGATTCGCCTGAGGGAGGTATCGTGTATTTTTTCAGCGATTTGGATTGTTCACTCAACAAATTCGGCATAGACGGTTATACCGCAGGCAATTCATCCGAGTCTATCTCAGATGATTGTACCTCTCCATACGTATTAAGTGCAGGGGCCGTGAATATGCGTGAGTCTTACACGGATTTGTCTGGCAATACTTATTATTTCGATACAGACAATGGCGAGTTGGGAAAGTCTGTAAGATTCAGTTCCTATGGTTCAGTTCCTGAAATATTGCCGCATACGATGGCTCCCGGCACTGATGTCATATCTTCGTTAAGCAAAACGAGTACATACACTAAAGTATTCGCTCAGGAGGATAGCGAGGGTGACAGCTGGTACTACGGGGTGGCATCGGGTACATCTATGGCTACACCCGCAATTTCGGGTGTCATAGCTCTGTGGCTTCAGGCCGACCCCGCTCTTACCCGTGCTGACGTTCTGGATTTGTTGGAGCGCTCGGGAGACAAATCTATCGGTGGTGACAGAAGCAGGTTCGGTATGCCTTCGGCTTATGAAGGACTTAAGATAATCCTCTCCGGACAGTCCTCTCTGTTGGAGCCGGGCATGGATGCTTCCGGCAGTAATAGCCCGGACAAACTGATGCTCAAATATATGGGTGACGAGGTAGAGGCCGTAGTGCCTTTTCCCTGTACAGGCGGAGAGTACTCCTTGTATGGTGTGGACGGCACCCTGTTATTTGGCGGTGTCTTTTCCGGAAACTGTTTCCGTCTTTCCACTCCAGGCGCTATTTCAATTCTGACCGTATCGACTCCGCAGGGCCGGGCTGTTCAGAAGGTGGTGCCTGCAAGGTGATATGAACCTTGCAGGCAGTGTGTTTGTTGAAATAGAAATTTTGCAGACATACTTCTATGAGAAAACATATCACAGCCAAGGAGGCTTTGTATTACCACGAGTTTCCTTTTCCCGGAAAGATTGAAATTGTACCTACCAAGCCATACCGCACACAGCGGGACCTGAGTCTTGCCTATTCGCCGGGTGTGGCCTATCCGTGCGAAGCCATACACGGCAATCCCGATATGGCCTGGCATTATACAGGCAAGGGAAATCTGGTAGCGGTAATAAGTAATGGCACTGCCGTTCTCGGTCTTGGCAATATCGGTGCGCTTGCTTCCAAACCGGTTATGGAGGGCAAGGCTTTGCTTTTCAAAATCTTTGCCGGTGTAAATGCCATGGACATTGAGTTGGATATGAGCGATGTAGATGCCGTTGTGGCTGCCGTAAAGGCTATCGCTCCTACATTCGGCGGTATTAATCTTGAGGATATAAAGGCACCTGAATGTTTTGAGATAGAGCGGCGTTTGCAGGAAGAATGTGACATCCCGGTAATGCACGATGACCAGCACGGGACCGCCATTGTGGTGGCTGCCGGAATGGTGAATGCCATAGAACTGCAAGGCAAGAGAATAGGAGAGGTGTCAATGGTCGTCAACGGTGCGGGAGCAGCCGCGATGGCTTGCACGGAAATGCTTGTCAGCCTCGGTGTCAAACGGGAAAATATAGTGATGTGCGACTCCAGAGGAGCTATACGTCAGGACCGCGAGAATCTGAGTGCCCGCAAACGCTTGTTTGCGACATCAAAGGATGTCCACACTCTTAAGGAGGCGGTACAGGGCGCGGACATATTTCTCGGCTTATCGGTCAAAGACACCCTGACAGTTGAGATGGTGCGGTCCATGGCTCCCCGGCCAATAGTCTTTGCGTTGGCTAATCCAGACCCCGAAATTTCCTATGAAGAGGCACACCGCGCCCGAAAGGACCTTATTCTTGCCACCGGCCGTAGCGATTATCCTAACCAGATTAACAATGTACTATGCTTCCCGTACCTTTTCAGGGGAGCGTTGGACTGCCATGCCTGTCGCATAAACAAAGAGATGAAGGAAGCCGCTGTCTATGCCATAGCTGCGCTCGCCAGGGAACCGGTACCTGAAGATGTTGTCAAGGCATACCAGAATGACGGTCCTATGGAATATGGCAGGGAATATATTCTGCCCTCGCCTTTCGACAGACGTTTGCTGCCGGCAGTGGCAAAAGCGGTGGCCGAGGCAGCCATGAGAAGCGGTGCGGCACGTCACAGTATCCCTGATTTGGACATTTATGCCGACCGCCTATGTAAGATGATAAGAGAAGAAGATACCGAATTTTCGGAAATCCTGCGTACCATGCGCCACTCTGTTATGAACGATATTGCCATGAAGCAATAATGCCTCTTGCAAATCAGCGAAAGTATTGCTAAATTTGCAAGGTATAACTCATATTATTCCGATACCGATATGCCGATACTCAAAGACAATAAAAAATACTGCTTTGCCATGGAAATGACAGTGCGGGACTATGAACTTGACTCACAGCAGATTGTAAATAATGCCAATTATCTGCACTACATGGAGCATACACGCCACACATTCTGCCAGGAGGCCGGTATGTCTTTCGGCGAGCTGCATCGCCGAGGTATTGACCCTGTGGTGCGTAAGATAGAAGTCGAATATAAAAATTCCCTGAGAGTAGGAGACAAGTTCATTTCTTGTCTCAAGGTAGAGCGCAAAGGCCCTCGCTTTATTTTCAAGCAGGACATTATTTTCCCTAACGGGGAGTATGCCGCGCAGGGTACTGTCACTGTCGTTTCCATTAAAGATGGAAAACTCTCCCGAGGAAATGAACTCGGCAATATCTTCGGGCCCTATTTCAAATGAGTTACGACCCGCAAGAGTGTCTGGCCTTTTCCTTGATTAAGGGAATGAATGCCCGTGCGGCCCTGGAAATTGTGGATAATCTGGGGGACCTGCACGAGTTCTTTCGTCTTGATTTAAAAGACGCTAAAAAGCTGCCCAATGCGGGAGACCTGCTGATTGAGGTGCTTAAGGAGCGCAAGACCGCTCTTGCCAAGGCGAAGGAGGAGCTCAGATATATTAAGAAGAATAACATTCAGGTCCATTGTATTTTTGACAAAGACAATTATCCTTACCGTCTGGAGCAATGTGCCGATGCTCCGGTATGTTTCTTCTCTTTGGGCAATTGCAATCTGGACGATGAGCGTATGCTTGCGGTGGTGGGCACACGCCGCTGCACTGCCTACGGGCAGTCTTACACCGGACAGATAATCGAGGAAATAAGGGAGGGAGTCGGCTCTGCCACTATTGTCAGTGGTCTGGCATACGGTATAGATAAAGCGGCTCATGAGGCGGCGCTTAGGCTCGGTATGCCCACTGTGGGTGTCTTGGCCCATGGCCTCAGTATGATTTATCCGGCTCAGCATAGGGGACTTGCTGCCTCGATTGTCAGGAAAGGAGGAATGTTGATAACCGAGTACTTGCACGCGGCGCAGCCTTTCCGCAATCATTTTTTGGAACGCAATCGTATAATCGCCGGGCTGTGTGACGCTGTATTTGTAGCCGAAAGTCCGTTGCGCGGAGGGGCACTCAATACAGCTGCACATGCACGCAACTATGACCGCGAGGTGCTTGCGTTGCCCGGACGTGCCACCGACGAAGCCTCTGCCGGCTGCAATAGCCTGATAAGTCGTCAATTGGCAGTGCTTGCCACTTCGGCCAAGGATGTCGCTATCGGCGCAGGGTGGAAATATTCCAACGAAAAAGCTGACCCGCTTCCGCAACAGGAGTCGCTTTTCGATGTATATTCCGGAAATACAAAGGTAATCTACGATTATCTACGCTCGCAGACAGACCCGGTGACGGTAGACAAAATGGTGAAAACCACCGGTCTGAGCACAAAAGAGGTGATGTCTTCGATTGGAGAGCTGGACATGGACGGTATTCTGAAGCGCCATCCGGGGGCCAAATATTTCCTCTGATGGAATTGACCGGGCCATATGGTCATTCAAGAGCCTCTTCTGAAACGCTCGGCACACTCTCGGCGGGAGTTTCTTCGATTTCAACCCCTTCTTCAGGAACAGCTTTTTCTTCAGTTGTAACGGTCTCTTTTTCAATATTATTCTTGTTACTCTCCGAAGATTTTTGTTGAGTTTTTGTAGATGCGGATTCGTATTTGCCGTAAGGGTCCATGGTTATCATGGCTATATTGTAGCCCTCACGCTTGTTGACCTGCTGGTCGCGATGGCTTGGAGATATGATGACCGGCATACCGGGAGTTACATATTTCACCAGTTCAAGTATATTCTCGTTAGTGACACGGATACATCCGTGGCTTGTGCGGCGTCCTATGCTGTAGGGCGCACAAGTGCCGTGCAGCCCTATCTGAGTAGAGACAGGATTCTTGATTCGGATAAAACGGGGGCCGAACTGTCCTTTTACTTTAGAGGTATAGCCGTTGTCGTTGGTAAACAGCCAGTCGGTGCTGTTGTATATACCCTCTACGCTGAAGAACCCCTCGGGAGTGCGTGAGTCGGCCTTTTTGTGCTTGGTGCCGTAGTTGCGGGCGCAGGCTATGCCATACGATAGTATTTCCCTGCCGTATTTGTCGAAAAGCCCCACTCTCATCAGCTCTTTGTCTATAATCAGGAACTTGTCAAATTCGTTGTTTATAAGTTTGGTGGCGTAAGAGAGCGCGTCCTCGGCCATTTGCGGAAGTATTCCTTCGGCGTATGCGGCGGCGTTGGGGGAGGAACTCATATAGTCCAGCGCTTCCTGGGCCGAGGCAAAAGAAATCAGCTCTTTAGGTTTGGGCGTTTCTGCGACAGTATCCATCTCGGCAGGCATGGAGTCCGGGAATTCCTCTGCTTGTGGTTGTTCTTCCGCAGCAGAAGTCAAGACGGTGGTAGTGGAATTGCCGGAGCAGGATACAACAAGGCAAGAGAATGTGGCAAAGGCAACGAAGAGGCAAAAGATATGAAGAGCAATAGATGAAGTTCTCACTTTTTACAGAAGTAATTAGGTAATAGGATTTGCAAATTTAATCAAATAAATTGATTTGGCAAAATATGGAATCCGTCAAGTCAAACGGCTGAAATGTAATTGAAACGGCTGTTCATAATATGCCGGCTTTTCGGAACATGACTTCGTAAAAGGCGGCTTTACGGTCCAGTGGCAACGGGTAAGCCCTGCTGGTTGATGGCATACGCCAGATGGTAAGGCCGTCGGCAGACTCGGTGCAATCTCCTTTCTTAGGCACGGGTGTGTTTGTGAGTTCAGCAATTACTGAAGCGGCTTTCTCGCCTGTGGTACACAAAGTGCGGCACTGTGGCATCTGTTTGAGTAAGTCATACAAAGGCACAGGCTCCAGGATTTCCAGAAATTTGTCCGAAGCATTACCCTTGAGACGACGCACTTTACGCCCGGTGTCGTTAAGAGCTATATGGTGTTCGGTGAGCAGGGCTTTTATTGCCTCGATGTCGAACTTTTTGCCGTCCGGAGCAAGTAAACTATTCTTGTCACCGCAGAATATAAGCCCCATCATGTACCAGAAATCGTTGGTCCTGTTAGGGTAATAGAAGTCCATGGACCAGCGCTTGGCTTGTGGAGGGAAGGTGCCGAGAATCAATATCCGTGCCCCTTCGGGAATAAAGGGAGGCCACGGATGTGTCTCGATATCGGGAATGAGCGCGTCGTCCATGGATTTGTGTCTATGTCGTTATTGAAGAAGCAGCTTGGTAAGCACTACGTCCATAAACAGAATCATAATAGAACTTACCACGACGGCGTTTGTACTGGCCTTGCCGACCTCCAACGCACCACCTTTCACGTAATATCCGAAGAATGCCGCAACGCTTGTGATAATGAAGGCAAAGAAGAATGTCTTTATTATGCCGTACCACACATACCACTCCTCGAACATAGTCTGAATACCGTAGATGTAATTCTCTACGCTAATCATGTCGGTGAAGAAGGCTATGCCCCAACCGCCCAACAGACCCATGAACATGGACAACACCACGAGGACAGGCACGAAAAGGACAAAGCCCACTATTTTGGGCATGACAATGTAGTTCGCCGAGTTTACGCCCATTATCTCCATGGCGTCAATCTGCTCCGTAACCCTCATGGTGCCTATTTCGGAGGCTATGTTACTGCCCACTTTGCCCGCCAGAATCAGCGACAGGATAGACGAGGAAAACTCAAGCAACAGAATCTCGCGGGTAGCCAGACCCACGGAATAAGCCGGGATTAGCGGACTCATGATATTCAGCTGCATCTGAATGGTTATGACGGCACCTATGAAGATAGATATGATGATGGTCAGCGGTATGGAGTCTACACCCAGTTTGCTGATTTCATTTATTGTGTTACGGCCGAACTCGCTCCATTTGTCGGGAATACGGAACACCCGGGCAAGGAACAGGCAGTATTGGCCGAATTTCTTAATTGACGATGTTAAAATCATGCGAAATGTTATTTCGGAAAAATCTTTGCAAAGTTAACAAATTGTCTGAAACTACGCAAGCGAACTTTTCTTGCATACTTAAAAGGACCGAGCGAAAAATGACTCGGTCCTTTAGAAAAAATATATTTGAACTGCGGTCAGGCCAGGGGAAGCGCCGCAAGAATCGCATCGCGGGCAGCCGACAGACCTTCGGAGTCTTTGCCGCCGGCCTGAGCGAAGAAGGGCTGACCGCCGCCTCCGCCTTTGATTTTCTTGGCGGCTTCACGTATTATCTTGCCGGCGTTATAGCCTTCCTTGACAATGTCGTCAGAGAGTGCTATGGTAAGCAGGGGTTTGCCTTCATAGACTGTTGCGGCAACAAATATAGTGTGTTCAGGCGAGGCCGCGCGTATGCCGAATGCCACGTCTTTCACCAGTTCGGGAATACGTATGCCGATAAGCTCCATAACCTTGATTCCATTCACTTCGCGAACATTCTCCACAAGGGTCTTGATTACGGACTGCACACGTTCTTTGAAGAAGTCGTCCACCTGCTTCTTGAGCGAGGCGTTCTCGTTGATTGCACGCTCTACGGCGGTCTTTATGTCGGAAGCGTTACCGAGCATTCCGGCCATTGCGCTCATTGTGTCCTTGATGTCATCGATAATTTTTTCCACTCCTTCACCTGTGACAGCCTCGATGCGGCGTATGCCGGCAGCGATGGAGCTTTCGGATACAATGCGGAGCATACCGATGTTGCCGGTGTTGGGCACATGTGTACCGCCGCACAGCTCGACACTGGAGCCATATTTTACCACGCGCACCTTATCTCCATACTTTTCGCCGAACAGAGCCATGGCGCCCATCTTGCGAGCGTCGGCTATCGGCATCTCGCGGGCTTCCTCCAGGGGCATTGCCTTGCGGATACGGGCATTGACAAGATGTTCGACCCGGCGCAGCTCTTCGGGAGTGACTTTCTGGAAATGGGAGAAGTCGAAACGGAGGGTGTCGGGGCTTACGTATGAGCCTTTCTGCTCCACATGAGTGCCGAGTACTTCACGCAGCGCCTCGTGCAAAAGGTGTGTGGCGGAGTGGTTGCAGGAAGTCGCCATACGGGCGTCAGCGTCAATCACGGCCTTGAATGTGTCCGATGGATTGGAGGGGAGCTTCTTTGTGAGGTGTACGTTCACGTTGTTCTCCTTCTTGGTGTCGAAGACTTCAATCACTTCGCCGTCAGAAGCTATGAGTTTGCCCTTGTCGCCTACCTGACCGCCCATTTCAGCGTAAAAAGGAGTCTCGGAGAGCATTATCTGGTAATACTCGCGATTCTTCTGTTTGATGTGGCGGTAACGGAGTATACGGGTCTCGCACTCGGTATTGTCGTAGCCCACGAATTTTTCTGTGCCGGCATTTACTTCTACCCAGTCGGCGGCTTCTTTGGCTGCCGCTCCACGGGCGCGCTCTTTCTGCTTTTGCATCTCGGCGTTGAACTCCTCGATGTTGACGGTCATACCGTTTTCGCGGAGAATAAGCTCGGTGAGGTCAAGCGGAAAACCGAATGTGTCGTAAAGCACGAAAGCGTCTTTGCCGCTGATTTGTGTCTTGCCCTGCTTGCGCGCCTGCTCGATGTGGGTCTCGAGCATACCGATACCCTTGTCAAGGGTGCGCAGAAATGCGTCTTCCTCTTCCTTTATTACCTTGACTATAAGCTCCTTGGAAGCCGTAAGCTCGGGGTAGGAAGTACCCATCTGTGTCTCCAGCACATCAATGAGGCGGTACATAAAGGCCTCCTTCTGTGCCAGGAAAGTGTAAGCATAGCGCACGGCACGGCGCAGGATACGGCGGATTACGTAACCGGCCTTGGCGTTGGAGGGAAGCTGGTTGTCGGCTATGGAGAAAGCGATTGTGCGGACATGGTCGGCTATTACGCGCATGGCCACGTCGGTCTTTTCATCCCGTCCGTATTCTTTGCCGGAGAGGCGCGAGATTTCGGAAATAAGGGGGGTGAAGACATCGGTATCGTAGTTGGATTTCTTTCCCTGAAGAGCCATGCAGAGGCGTTCAAAACCCATACCGGTGTCAATCACTTTTGCAGGCAGCGGTTCAAGAGTGCCGTCGGCCTTGCGGTTGTATTGCATGAACACGAGATTCCAGATTTCAATCACCTGCGGATGGTCCTTGTTTACCAGCTGTGCGCCGGGCACCGCATCACGTTCCTCGTCGCTGCGTAGGTCTATGTGGATTTCGGAGCATGGTCCGCATGGACCTGTATCACCCATTTCCCAAAAGTTGTCATGGCGGTTGCCGTTTATTATGTGGTCAAGTGGAAGGTGCTTTTCCCAATAAGAGGCGGCCTCGTTGTCGCGCTCCAGACCTTCGGGTGCATAGCCCTCGAAGACAGTGGCATACAGGCGTCCGGGATTTAATTTCAGAACGTCTACAAGATACTCCCATGCCCAGTCTATGGCCTCTTTCTTAAAATAGTCGCCGAAGCTCCAGTTGCCAAGCATCTCGAACATGGTGTGGTGATATGTGTCATGGCCTACTTCCTCGAGGTCGTTGTGCTTGCCGCTGACGCGCAGACACTTCTGGGAGTCGGAAACGCGGCGATTTTCTGGTATGCGGTTGCCGAGAATGATGTCCTTGAACTGGTTCATGCCGGCGTTGGTGAACATAAGCGTGGGGTCATCCTTTATGACCATCGGGGCCGAGGGTACTATTTTGTGGCCCTTGCTTCGGAAGAACTCTTTGAAAGAGTTTCTGATTTCATTTGCTGTCAACATATATCAATGTGTCTTTGTAGCTTGCCCGCAGTCAGTTGGCTCTGTTTTAAAGCGGTGTGACGACATCCTTGGCGTGTCGCTGCAGAACCGGATAATTACGGGCTCGCTTTCAGTTTTCTGCTGTTTCAGAGTGCAAAATTAAAAATAAATGAGTAATTTTGCAAGTCCCTATGGCCAGGAAAGCTCAATACGCATATAACCCCGTTACAGACAACTATGAGCGCATATACCCGACAATGCGTTCCCGATTTCTTGTCTGTATGCGTATGTTGCTATGGGGTGCCCTTTTCTGGGGAGTGATATTATCTGTGATGTGGCTTTTCTTTGGCGTTCACAACGAGACTTATGCGGTAAAGGAAAACAATACACTCAAGAACCAGTACAAGACACTTGAGAATCGTGTGAATGTGGCTCTCTCTGTGATGGAGCAGATTCGCAGCAGGGACGACAATTTCTACCGCGTGATGATGCAGATGGAGCCTGTGAACGTGTCGCGTCGGTATGCGGGGCAGAAACCTCAGGATGTGTATCCGGACCTTTACAAGCTCTCGGACAAGGAACTGCTTACCAAACTCAACAATAACCTTAATCTGTTGGAGAGGCAGCTGTATGTGCAGAGTTCTTCTTTTGACGAACTGCGTGCTTCAGCCATGAAACAGCAGGATAAGATTAACCATATTCCCGCCGTAATGCCCATAAATATCAGGGACTATTCCATGTCTTCGGGTTATGGGCACAGAGTCGACCCGGTGTTCGGCGGTACGGCCTTCCATGCCGGCTTGGACTTCGCCGCCCCGATGGGTACGCCGGTCTACGCCACAGCCGACGGGATTGTGCAGGCTGCTGAACGCGCTGGAGGCTACGGTAACAAGATTGACATATCCCACGGATATAACTATTTGACGCGCTATGCCCATCTTTCCAAGATTGACGTGACAAGAGGCCAGAAAGTGAAGCGCGGCGAGAAAATAGGGGAGGTGGGAAGCACCGGCAAGTCTACCGGGCCGCATCTGCACTACGAGGTGAGATTCAAGAATGAGCCGCAGAACCCGGTGAATTACTATTACCTGGATGTGACTCCCGAGGAATACAACGCAATGGTTCTGCAAGCGGAGAATGCCGGACATATTATGGATTGAGAATCCGGCATAACCTAATATCGACATTAATGATGACAGATACGATAGACAAACAATACTATAAGATTAAGGAAGTGTCCGAAATGCTCGGTATTCCTCAAAGCACCCTGCGTTTCTGGGAAAAGGAGTTTCCGCAATTCATCTGCCCGAGACGAAGCTCCAAGAACCTGCGCTATTATCGTCCTTCGGATATCGAGAACGTGCGTAAGGTGCAGTATCTTATAAAGGATAAGGGACTTAAGATTGACGCCGCCAAGGCCTATCTGCGTTCCAATCCGGCCAATGTGAGCCGTGTGCCGGAGGTCATAGACTCTTTGACGGAAGTCCGTGACGAGCTGGACGGATTGTTACGGGCCTTAGGCGGACGTTGGACCAGGAGTCAGGGACTGCCTTCCGCGCTTGAAACCGAAGTGCCTGAAAAATGATTGACAGAATGAAAAAGTTTAAGAAGATATTTGAAGTCGCCTCCTGCGAGGCTCTTACGCCCGACAGCGTATTGCTGAAGGCGACACCCGTTGACGGAGAGATGCCCGAAATCCTCGGCGGCCAGTTTGTGAACATTCTGGTACCTCAGGCCCCCGGTGCCTTTTTGCGTCGCCCTATTTCAGTATGTAATGTCGAAGATGGCGAGTTATGGCTGTTTGTGAAAAATGTAGGCAAAGGGTCTGCATGGCTATGCTCCCTGCGGTCCGGCGCTGAACTGGACATGGTGCTTCCTTTAGGCCATGGGTTCACCATGCCAAAGAAAAAAGGCGCCTCGGTACTGCTTGTAGGAGGAGGTGTAGGTGTGGCTCCGTTATTATACTGGGGACGTATCCTTAAACAGAATGGATATAGCCCTGAGTTTCTGTTGGGAGCCGCCACAGCTTGCCAGTTGACATTGATAGATGAGTTCGAATCGGTCGGAAAGGTGCATTTGACTACTGACGACGGTTCCAAGGGTGTGAAGGGCTTTGTGGTCCGACACCCGGTCATTGCTTCGGAAGACCGGATGCCCGACATGATATATTGCTGCGGCCCCACTCCGATGATGAAGTCTGTGGCGCGCATCGCCCGCGAGAGACACATTGACTGTGAGGTCAGTCTGGAAAACCACATGGCCTGCGGCATAGGAGCCTGCCTGTGCTGCGTGGAGAATACCAAGGAGGGACACAAGTGCGTATGTACCACAGGACCGGTGTTTAATATTGATAATCTGGATTGGAAATAATGAACCTTAAAGTAACACTTTCGGATAAACTTACGCTCAGGAATCCGGTAATGACCGCTTCCGGCACTTTCGGATACGGTCCTGAATACGCCGACTTCATAGACCTGAACCGCCTGGGCGGAATAGTAGTGAAGGGCACGACGCTCAATCCTCGTCAGGGCAATCCTTATCCCCGTATGGCCGAGACGCCTTCGGGTATGCTCAATGCAGTCGGGTTGCAGAATCCCGGTGTCGACGCTTTTGTCAGAGATATTTACCCGACTGTCAAAGACATAGATACGGCGATAGTCGTAAATGTCAGCGGAGCTTCTCCCGAGGATTACGCCGAGGTATGCCGCCGACTCAGACCGCTTGACAAGGTGGCTGCCGTAGAAGTGAACATATCCTGTCCGAATGTGAAGCAGGGCGGAATGGCATTCGGCACTACCTGTTCCGGAGCCGAGTCAATAACAAAGGCTGTAAGAGAGGCTTACGACGGTACTGTTATAGTAAAACTTTCACCTAATGTCACAGACATCACAGAGATAGCGCGTGCAGCCGAGGCCGCCGGCGCCGATGCTGTTTCCCTTACAAATACATTTCTGGGAATGGCAGTGGATGTGGAGCGCATGAAGCCTATACTGAGTACTGTCACAGGTGGCTTGTCCGGACCCTGCATACGCCCTATAGCCGTGCGTATGGTCTGGCAGGTGGCCAAGGCAGTCTCCATACCTGTTGTCGGATTGGGTGGAATAATGAACGGCCATGATGCCCTGGAGTTCCTGATGGCCGGCGCAACGGCAGTCCAGCTCGGCACCGCCAACTTCATAGACCCCTGCGCCTCCGTAAAGACCCTGGAGGAAATTGAGGACTTCTGCAGCCGACACGGGGTGAAGGACATACATGAAATAATCGGTATTCTTTGATGGACCGTATTATCGCAGTCATAGCCTCTCGTCTCGGCATCCCAATCAAGAATGTGGCCGGAACCGTGGACCTCCTTGAAGGGGGAGCCACGGTACCTTTCATTTCCCGATACCGCAAGGAGGTGACAGGTTCCCTGAATGATGTTCAGGTAGAGAATGTGCTTGATATGCTGCTTGACCTAAAGGACCTCAAGAAGCGTAAGGAGTACATCCTTGAGACCATAGAGGCGCAGGGCAAACTGACTGATGCACTGAGAAGTAAGATTGACGGCAGCTGGGAGTCCTCGGAAATAGAGGACCTGTATCTGCCCTACAAACCCAAACGTCGCACACGTGCCGAGATGGCACGTCAGAAAGGACTGGAGCCGTTGGCGAAAATGATTATGAGCCAGCGGATGCCTGACATAGATTTCGGCAAGTTCCTGAGCGAACAGGTCAAGGACGAGCAAGAGGCCGCTGACGGCGCTTGCGACATAATTGCGGAATGGGTGAGCGAAGACACTCGCAGCCGAGTCTCCCTGCGCACCACCTTTGCCAAGACTGCGGTCATCACTTCCAAGGTAATCAAGGACAAAGAGGCCGAGGGTGCCAAATACCGCGACTATTTCGACTTCAGCGAACCGCTTGACCGCTGTTCATCACATCGTCTGCTGGCCATGCGCCGAGGGGAGAAAGAAGGAATCTTGCGTCTGGATATTTCTCCGGCTGATTATGCCATAGAGCGTATAGAACGCCTTTTTGTAAGAGAAGGCTCCCCATACTCCGAGCTGGTGAGACAAGCGGTGGATGACTCCTACAGACGACTGCTGAAGCCAAGTATAGAGAATGAATTTGCCGCTATTTCCAAACGTAGCGCCGACGAAGAAGCCATCGAGGTGTTCGAGGCCAATCTGCGGGCTCTGCTTCTTTCTTCTCCTTTAGGAGCAAGGATGCTCATGGCCATAGACCCCGGATTCCGTACGGGCTGTAAGGTGGTGATTCTTGACAAGAACGGCACTTTGCTGCACCACGACACCATTTATCCTCACGGCAAACAGGACGCACGTGTATATGCCGAGATGCAGGTGATAAAGATGGTGGACCGCTTCGGCTTTGACACGGTGGCAATAGGTAGCGGCACTGCCGGACGCGAGACACGCGAATTTATAGAGGAGCTTGACCTTGGCCTGGATATATATATGGTCAATGAGGACGGAGCCTCCGTGTACAGTGCTTCGGATGTGGCACGCCGGGAGTTTCCGGATATGGACATAACGGTGCGTGGTGCAGTCTCTATAGGACGTAGATTGATGGACCCTCTCTCCGAGCTTGTAAAGATAGACCCCAAGTCCATAGGGGTAGGGCAATATCAGCATGATGTGGACCAGGGCCTTCTGAAGAAGAAACTGGACAGCGTGACCATGAGCTGCGTAAATTCGGTGGGAGTAAACCTCAATACCGCCGGCCGCGAATTGCTGTCATACGTTTCCGGTCTTGGTCCCTCTTTGGCCGATAAAATTATTTCCTATCGTCGCGAACATGGTGACTTCCAGGACCGTAAGACACTGATGAAGGTGCCCCGGCTCGGGACCAAGGTATTTGAACAATGTGCGGGTTTCCTGCGTATTCCCGGAGCGCACAACCCGCTTGACGACAGCGCTGTCCACCCTGAGAGCTATCCTCTGGTGGAACGCATGGCCCGCGATGCCGGTTGCTCGGCCGCCGACCTGATAAGAGACCCTGAGTGCCGGGCGCGGATAGATATGAACCGATATCTGACAGAGGGCTTCGGACAGGAAACCCTACGGGATATTATAGCGGAACTGGAAAAGCCCGGGCGAGACCCGCGCAAGCAATTGGCAAAATTCAGTTTCGACGCCTCGATAGAGACAATCGAGGACCTGCGCGAGGGAATGGAGCTTCCGGGCATGGTTTCCAACGTCACCAATTTCGGTTGCTTTGTGGACCTCGGCATCAAGACCAAGGGATTGGTACATATTTCGCAACTCGCAGACAAGCGCGTCTCCAATCCCCACAGCGTGGTGAGGGTGCAGCAGCCGGTGAATGTGAAAGTTATGTCTGTGGATTTGGAGCGCGGGCGTATAGCGCTGACAATGAAAGGTATAATTCAACCCTAAACACATGCTTTTGCAAATATCAGTTTAAATTTCTATTTTTGTAAAAAATAATTATTCTATATTCACATGAACAAATTTATAAGTGGCGGTCTGGCCACAATAGCGATTATGACAGCTTCAGACGCAGATGCACGTACGAATCCGTTCCTGGAGACATGGAACACTCCTCATGCGAGTGTCCCTTTCGATAAGATTGAGATTGCCGACTATGAGGAGGCCATTAAGGCCGGTATCAAGGAGCAGAACGAAGAGATTGCAGCTATCTGCAAGCAGCGTTCCACACCTACATTCGAGAACACTGTTTTGCCGTATGAGCGCAGCGGCGCCACCCTTTACAATGTGATGATGGTCTTATCCAATCTTGAGAGCGCGCTCGGCACCCCCGAGCTTCAGGCCGTAGTCAGCAAAACCACTCCCATGCTCAGTGAACACAGCACGAATATAATGCTGAACGAGGCACTGTGGCAGCGCATCAAGTATGTGTATGACAACATGGACAAGGACACATCCCTCACTGCCCAGGACCGTCGTCTTACTGAAGAGATATACAGGGATTTTGCCGAGAACGGCGCTAATCTCAAAGGCGAGGACCGAGAGAAATTACGCAAGCTCTCGGCCGAGCTTTCCGACCTTACGGTCAAATTCGGACAGAATGTCTCTAACGACATGAAGAACCCTGAGCGTACCCTCTGGCTGACAGCAGACCAGCTTTCCGGACTTCCCGAGTCCGCTATCGCCGCTGCCCGCCAGGAGGCTGCCGCCGCTCTTGCCGCCGCCGGCAAACCCGACGATGGCTCGCAATATCTCTTCACGGTCTTCTTCCCTTCCTACAGCCCCTTCATCAAGTATGCCGACAACCGTGAGCTGAGGGAGAAGATGTATAAGCTCTACAACTCCCGCAACTATGGCGGCGAGTATGACAACACTCAAATCCTTAAGGATATAGCCAATGTGCGCCTTGAAATCGCCAACCTGTTCGGCTATCCCACGTACGCGGATTATTCTCTGAATCACAACATGGCCAAGAATGTCAGGAACGTGCGCAAACTGCTCACAGACCTTCAGGAGGCCTACTATGAACCCATGAAGGCGGAGTTGGCTGAGATTACTGAATTTGCACGTCAGACAGAAGGTCCCGATTTCAAACTCGAAGCCTGGGATTACTCCTATTGGAACGACAAGCTGAAAAACGCCAAATATGTCTTTAATGACGAGGACATGAAGCCTTACTTTGAAGTAAACAATGTAATTAAGGGTGTGTTCGGGCTCGCTCACGACCTGTATGGTTACAATTTCAAGGTCAACAAAGACATCGTGGGTTATCACCCCGATGTTACGGCTTATGACGTTACGGATGCCAAGGGAGACCTCCTCGGTGTCCTTTACACCGACTTCTTCTACCGCGCCGGCAAGGCCCCCGGCGCTTGGATGACCGAGTTCCGCGGCGAATACGTGGATGACGACAACAAGCGTGTGATACCTCTGATTTCCATAGTCATGAACTTCACCAAGCCTAATGGCAGCGAGCCTGCGCTTATGTCACCTTATGAGGTGGAGACTTTCCTGCATGAGTTCGGCCATGCTATACATGGTCTCTCCGGTCAGGCCAAGTATAAGAGCCAGGGAGGTACAAACGTATATCGCGACTTTGTGGAACTCTTCTCCCAGTTCAACGAGAACTATCTGACAGAGAAGAAATTCCTGGACACCTTCGCTGTCCACTACAAGACGGGCAAGAAGATGCCCAAGGCCCTGGTCGACAAGTTCATCAAAGCAAGTCAGTACGGTGCCGCCTATTCCTGCATACGTCAGCTCAACTTCGCGATGCTCGACATGGCTTACCACAGCATTACAGAGCCAATCCGCGCCAGCCAGGATGTAGAGGAGTTCGAGGCCGTCGCCATTGAACCTGTCAAGGCATTCGACACCCCTAAGGGCACAATGGCCAGTCCTGCTTTCGGCCATATCTTCTCCGGTGGCTATGCGGCCGGTTATTATGGCTACAAGTGGGCCGAGGAGCTGGATGCCGACGCTTTCAGCGCATTCAAAGAGACCGGCAACATCTACGACAAGAAGGTGGCCGCCAAGTTCCTTAAGATGCTCCAGAGCGGTAACACGGTCGACCCCGAAGTCCTGTATGAGGAGTTCCGTGGCCGTCCCGCTACTATAGACGCGCTGCTGGTACGCGACGGTATAAAGAAGAAATAATTGTCACTGACAGCATTTTGGCCCCGCAGACCGATTTGAGTCAGCCTGCGGGGCATTTATATAGACAGCTATGAAGCAGATACTATACAACGCATTGATAGTCAATGAAGACCGTATATTCAAAGGTTATGTGGAAATTTCCGAGGAGGGTATCATTACAGAGATAGGGGATAGCGCACAGGGAAAATACGGACACCGCTCCGGATGTGCCGCCACAGACCTTAAGGGAAATTTGCTGCTGCCGGGTGTCATTGACTCCCACGTACACTTTCGTGAACCTGGCGGTGAGCATAAGGCGACCGTTTTCAGCGAAAGCCGTGCGGCGGTAGCCGGAGGTGTCACTTCCTATATGGAAATGCCTAACACCAACCCTGTGACAGTTTCCCTTGAGGCGCTCGAGGACAAATTCCGCCGCGCATCTTCCGACTCTATGGCCAATTTCAGCTTCTGGATTGGGGCTTCCCGCACTAATTTGGATGTACTCGAAGCAGTGGATTACAGCCGTGTTCCCGGTGTTAAACTGTTCATGGGTTCATCTACCGGAGGAATGTTGGTAGATGGTGACGATACTTTGGCTGAAATCTTCAAGCTGCCTGTACTCATCGCCACCCACTGCGAGGACGAATCTACCATTCGTACCAATATGGAGGCTGTGAAATCGCTTTATGCCGGCGACCGAAATCCCGAAATCAGTTGGCATCCGCAGATACGTGATGTCCTGGCTTGCTATAAATCCACGGCTCATGCCGTAAGTCTGGCCCGGAAATTCGGTACGCGCTTGCATGTCATGCACCTTACCACCGCTCAGGAACTTGACCTGTTCTCAGCGGACTGCCCGAATATCACCGCTGAGGCGTGTGTTGCTCATCTCCGTTTCTGTGACGAGGATTATGAGAGCCTCGGTACCCGCATAAAATGCAATCCGGCTGTCAAAAGCGCCATGCACCGCAAGGCCCTGAGGCAGGCGGTCCGTAGCGGCATAATTTCCACGGTCAGTACTGACCACGCGCCGCATACCCTCGAAGAAAAGAATCAGAGTCTTTTCACAGCTCCTTCCGGTATGCCTATGGTGCAGTTCTCGTTACCCGCGATGCTGGACCTGGCCTTACAGGGAGAGTTCTCGTTAGAGACGGTTGTCCGCCGTATGTGCCATGCGCAGGCAGACACCTTCGGCATCCAGGGCCGGGGATATATCCGCGAAGGCTATGCCGCTGACCTCGTTCAGGTTGACCCGGAAAGATGTACAGAAGTGAGGCCGGGTATCATTCTCAGTAAATGCGGATGGAGTCCTCTCGAAGGCACAACATTGCGCAGCAAAGTGATACGTACATGGGTAAATGGCCGTGAAGTGTATAGCGAATTATCCAGAATCAATGAACTGAACAGGTCCGCCATGCCTCTTAAATTTGGAAAATAGCTAAAAATGGGACTTTAAATGACCTTAAAATCCGACCTTGATTTTGCAGTCTGCGCAGGAATGACTATATTTGCAGACAGAAATCACCCCTCCAAGGTACAGTATGATTCTTTATCAAGACTTGAATGTCAAGGGTGTTAAATCAAGTGAATCAATAAATTAAGACATAAACTTTTTGTTAATATGGAAACAATTAAAACTCGTTGTCTGATAATCGGTTCCGGTCCTGCCGGATACACAGCCGCTATTTATACCTCGCGTGCCAATCTGAATCCTATTCTTTTCGAGGGTATGCAGCCCGGCGGCCAGCTGACTATCACTACCGACATCGAGAACTTCCCCGGTTATCCGGAGGGTATCAACGGTACGGAAATGATGGCCCAGTTCAAACAGCAGGCTCAGCGTTTTGGCGCCGATGTGCGTCCGGACACCATCAGTGAAGTGGATTTTTCTGAACGTCCTTTCCGCTGTGTCACAGACCGTGGCGACGAGGTGATAGCCGACACAATCATTATAGCTACCGGTGCCTCCGCCAAGTACCTCGGCCTTCCCGACGAGGAGAAATATCGCGGAATGGGTGTGAGCGCCTGCGCTACCTGCGACGGATTCTTCTATCGCAAGAAGAAAGTCGCTGTGGTAGGCGGCGGTGACACTGCTTGTGAGGAGGCTCTTTACCTCAGCACTCTTGCAAAAGAAGTATACCTGATTGTCCGCAAAGACCACCTGCGTGCCTCTAAAGTCATGCAGCGCCGTGTCCTTGACACTGCAAACATAAAGATTCTGTTCAATACCAACACGCTCGGACTCTTTGGCGAGGACGGCGTGGAGGGCGCGCATCTGGTACGCTTCATGGGCACACCTGAAGAGGAGAAGTATGACATTGACATTGACGGCTTTTTCCTGGCTATCGGACATCGTCCCAATACCGCTGTCTTCGAGCCTGCCATCGAGCGTGACCATCAGGGTTACATAAAGACTTTCGACGGCACCACAGCCACTAATGTAGAGGGTGTGTTCGCTGCCGGAGACGTGGCGGACCCCCGTTACCGTCAGGCAATCACCGCTGCCGGTATGGGCTGCAAGGCCGCTATTGACGTAGAGCGCTTCCTGCTGGAACATTGATACGTCTCCAGGTTGCGTTTTCGTTCCCTGATTTTTAACAAGCCTCTATTCTTTTGAATATGCAGGGAAGCGGCCACAGTCGCTTCCCTGCCTGATAATTTTTTAATATGTCAGCTTCCGAAAACAAACAGCATCAGCTGGACACACGTTACCTGCGCATGGCTACAATCTGGGCTGAAAACTCTTACTGCAACCGGCGTAAGGTAGGAGCTATTATGGTGAAGGACAACATGATTATCTCCGACGGGTTCAACGGCACTCCATCCGGCTTCCCGAATATTTGCGAGGATGAGACGGATGTCACTTTCCCCTATGTGCTACATGCGGAGGCAAATGCCATCACCAAGGTGGCCCGCAGCAACAATTCCAGCGAAGGAAGCACGCTTTATGTAACCGCATCTCCATGCGTGGAGTGCGCGAAACTGATAATCCAGGCCGGCATAGTCCGTGTGGTTTATGCCGAGAAATACCGCATCACCGACGGTATCGACTTGCTGGAGAGGGCCGGAATTGAAACTATATATCTGCCCTTGTAGCTCTGAGTTAGATTATTGAGTAATACGACAATGAACCGCAAATCACTTCAGGCCATACTCATTCCGATATGCGCCTTGTTGATTTTCGCCCTCGGCATCCTTATAGGTCGCAACAGGGCAATAGACACTGCCGGCATCGAGGCCGACGACAAACTGAGCCGGGCTTTGCAGCTGATTAAAGAGCAATATGTGGATACCGTCAATGAAGACCGGTTGATGGATATGGCCTTGACCGCCCTTTTCAAAAGTCTTGACCCTCATTCCGAATACATTCCTGCCTCGGACCTCCAGTCGGTCAACGAAGACCTGGAAGGTTCATTTTCCGGTGTCGGTATCAGCTTCCAGATTGTGGCGGACACTGTCACTGTCATTGACGCTATCGTGGGCGGCCCTGCCGAAAAGTTAGGCATTATGGCCGGTGACCGTATTATCTCGGCCGATGGAGAACCATTGGCCGGTCCTGCGGTGACAAACGAAGACGTGTTCAGACTTCTCCGAGGCAAAAAGGGAACTGTGGTTGACCTTGAGATAAAGCGTCAGAACTCCCCCAATTCCACCCATTTCTCAGTGACACGTGCCGACATCCCGGTCAATACCGTCGATGCCGCTTATCTGCTGGAAGACAGGATGACCGGTTATATCAAGCTATCCAAGTTCACTCCTTCTTCCTATACCGAATTTATGGATGCCATGCTCAGGTTGCAGGCCGAAGGGGCCAAGAGCCTTATCCTTGACCTGAGGGACAATCCCGGCGGATACATGGACCAGGCTATCCTTATCGTCAATCAGTTCCTGCCTGCGAACCGCAAGATTGTCTTCACCAAAGCCCGCACGGCGGACAATCGTATGTCCGCCATATCCGACGGCACCGGGATACTGACACGTATGCCTGTGGCTGTGCTTATCAACGAGTATTCGGCATCCGCCTCCGAGATTATCGCCGGCGCTATTCAGGACAATGACCGTGGTCCGGTGGTAGGCAGACGTTCTTACGGCAAGGGCCTTGTCCAGACCCAGGCGACTCTGCCCGACAATTCCGCTATCCGTCTCACTGTGGCCCGCTATTATACCCCTTCGGGCCGCAGTATCCAGAAGGAATATAAGATAGGGGACGTCATATCCTACGAGATGGACATAATGAACCGCTACAAACGAGGCGAGTTCTTCTATATGGACTCCATACAGCTTGACCGTACCAGACCGTTCCGCACCAAGGGGGGACGTACGGTTTACGGCGGCGGAGGCATCATGCCGGATTATTTTGTGCCCGAGGACACTACTTACATCACCTCTTACTATATAGGTGTCAACAATGCGGGACTCATTCAGCAGTACTCGTTTATGTTGGCGGACCGCTACCGCTCTCTGGCCAGGGGGATGAAGAGCGCCTCACAGGTACTCCGCCTGCTTCCCTCGGATGATTTGCTCCTTGAAGGTTTCGCCGATTATGCGGAAAGCAAAGGAATGCCTGCCCAATGGTACTATATTGATATTTCCGCTCCGGTTATGCTCGGTCAGATTAAGGCTTTTGTGGTTCGCGATTTGCTTGGATATGACCAGTTCTACAAAGTTTTCAATCTTACCGACCGAACAATAGAGGTGGCTTTGGACGTTTTAAAAAAAGGCAAGTTGCCCGCCTCCCCGATTTCGAGGTAATTATATGTTAAGACTATGATTGATAAGAAAGAGATTCGCAGAAAAATCAAGAATATGCGCCTCATGCTCTCAGAGGATGAGAAAATGAGCGCCGCCGACGCTGTGTTCGCATTACTGGAGAAGAGCGCTCCATTCCTTGTGGCGGAGCACATACTTCTGTACCACTCCCTGCCGGACGAGGTCAGCACACACGCTTTCCTTAAGAAGTGGGGCGGGAAGAAACACTTTTATCTTCCCAGAGTGAACGGTGTCAATCTTGACATTCTGCCTTACGAACAGTCACGCCTTGAATTGGGCTCGTTCCATATAGAAGAACCCACGGGCGACGATTTGATAGACCCTGACAAACTTGAGCTGATAGTGACGCCAGGTGTCGCTTTTGACAGCAAAGGGAATCGGCTGGGGCGCGGCAAAGGTTATTATGACCGCCTGCTTGCAACCACAAAGGCGACAAAAATCGGTGTGGCCTATCACTTCCAGATAGTGGACGAATTGCCCGCCGAACCCCACGATGTGCCGATGGATATAGTCATTACAGACCGTACCGTCTATTTCACTTCCCAAAAATGAAAATTGCGGTAATCGGACTGCCGGCTCTTTATTCCCGAGGTTTCAAATCCCTGATAGGGGAGAGCTACCCGGAACATGAGGTGGATATATATCCGATTGAGGAACGGGGATGGCAGGATGCCGATTGCTATGTGGTCTCGGCTGCGGCCCTTGCCACCCTCGCCCGATTTCTTATGCCCAAACTTGACAGTGTTCTCCTCGTTAGTAACTCCGTACCCTCCGGCCATACGCTAATGCCGATGCTCTCTCCGCTTGCTTCCGAGAAGGAAATCGCAGCTGTAATCCGTCGGCTTTTCGCAGGTCTTGCCGATAAGGACAAGATTTCAGTCTCACACCGTCCTCTTACCCCGCGTGAAACAGACGTTCTGCGTTATACGGCCATGGGACTTACATCGCGCCAGATTGCGGCAAGGCTGTCCATATCTCTGAACACAGTCCTGACGCATCGCAAGAATATTGCCGAAAAGACCGGGCTTCACACGGTAAGTGCCATCACTCATTTTGCAATGCTTCACGGCTTGATGCACTGAAGTAAGGTACCTTAAGATGTTATTATTTCTCAAATTTTACACGCTGAAACACTTTTGCCTTAAGTTTTAATTGAAATTAACACTCGGATACGTCTTTTTTTGTTAATTTTGCCCGTGTAAAGTTGTGAAGGCTTATTGATACAGGCTTCAGACAATGTCGTAGAATATATAACTCGAAACTCATATCTAACCTAAATAAATTAATCAACTATGGTAAAAAGACTCATCGGTCTGGTCATGCTCCTTTTCTGTGTCATGACCGTGGGAGCGCAGGAGCTTCCCCTTAATCCGAAAGTACGCCATGGCCAGCTCCCCAACGGGCTCAATTACTACGTTCTTCACAACGAAGAGCCCAAGGGACGTGCGAACTTCTACATCGCACAGAAGGTAGGCTCTACACTTGAGACTCCCCAGCAGCTCGGTCTGGCTCACTTTCTGGAACACATGGCCTTCAATGGCACCAAGAATTATCCCGGCAAGAAGATGCTCGAGTATCTTCAGAGTAAGGGTATCCGTTTCGGCGCGGACATTAACGCCTACACCGGATTTGACGAAACCGTCTACAACATCAACAATGTGCCCACTGCGGACCAGGCCCTTATGGACTCTGTACTCCTCGTGTTGCACGACTGGAGTTAG
>URIC01000036.1 GCA_900547755.1 uncultured Bacteroidales bacterium | reverse complement strand
CTTACTAACGGCCGTACGCTCTTCGGCAACGGCACTACCGTGGCTCAGCTCGGCGATGCCAAAGTCGACATCAGCGAGTATCAGCAGCGCCTGGAGATGCTGCAGGCCGCGAATCCCGATGCCGACGGCCAGGAACTCTCGCAAATGGTCATAAGCCAGCTTATAGAGGAGAAGCTGCTTGACAATGCCGCCGACCAACTCGGTGTGGAAGTCAGCGACGAGATGGTGACATTCATGATTATGGACGCTCCCCAGGAACCCGTGCAGCGCTTCATTTCCTCTAACGCAAGCTATATAGCTCAGATTTTCCCCAATATCACTCAGGAGCAGCTTCAGGACCCCCGCTTTGTCCACGCTTTGATTTTCTCTCCGGAGAAGTATGGCCTTAACAAAGACATGGTCGCTCCCCTCCAGCAGAACTGGATTGCCATGGAGCAGGAAACACGTACGGCGGCCCGTCGCGTACTCTATCAGCAGCTCCTCTCCGGCCTGATTGGCCCCAACGATTTTGAGAAGAAAGACCTCTTCGCAAACGCAAACGAGGGCACGACAGTCGACTACGCCGTCAAGCACTTCGCCGACCTTGACAAAATCAAAGTCTCCGATGCCGAGCTCAAAGCTGAGTATGAGAAGACCAAGAACCGCTACAAGGTGAACGAAGACACCAAGACAGTGGCTTACCTTACATATCACGTCGTTCCCTCTGACGCTGACCGCAAGGAGGCCGCCAAGCTGCAAAGCGAGACGATGAAAGCCATGCAGTCCGGCAACAAGATTTCCAAAGACCTGATTAAGGCAGGTGTCCAGTCCGAGACCGGCCGCTTTGCCGCTTCCTCCGTAGGCAATCCCGCCATCGCTAAATTCCTTGAGGGCGACTCAGTGCCCGTTATCGCCGGTACGGTCAAGGCTTTCCCCTCCATGGACGGTTCTTTCGAGATAGTCAAGGTGGTTAAGGTGGGCGACACTGCCAACGAGGGCGTAGAGCTGGTACAGATGATGGTTGACCCCTCTATCCTGAAGGATGTGAAGGCAGCCCTGGCCGGCGGTACTTCCGTTGATTCCTTAGGCGGCAAGTTCGATTCCCAGAAACTTCAGCTCGCTCCCCAGAGCCTGAACGTAGCACTGCAGAATCCCGAAGAGCGCAAGGGGCTCCCTGCCAACATAGCGGCACAGCTTGACACAGTAGGTGCCGGCACTCTTGTAGATGTGCAGTCCACACCCCAGGGCAGCGTCCTCGCTTACGTGAAGAGCGTCAAGCCCCGTGTTCCCGTCTATGAACTCGAGACGGCGACCTACACCCTGTATCCCTCCAAAGAGACAATAGAGAAGGCCTCTGAGGCGATGGCCAAATATGTGGCCGCCAATAACACTGCCGCCAAGATGGAAGCCGGTGCCCAGAAAGCCGGTTACAACTTCAATGTAATCCCCGTGAGCGGCTCCACCGCCGGTCTACCCATCAACAACCCGCAGGACCAGATGGCCCTCAGCACCAACCCGCAGTCTCCCGCCCGCTACTATCCCATGGCCAGCAAGCTGGTATCCTGGGCCGTGACAGACGCCGAGCCGGGCAACATATCCGAGGTGGTGACCAACGAAAACAGCCAGAATCCCTACATCTACGTAGCTCTGGTAGAGGATGAGTACGAGGACTTCGCTCCCTACACCGACTCCGCAGTCAAGAAAGACCTGGAGGCCCGTATCCGCGCCAATAAGGCCGGCGACCAGCTCGTGAAGCAGTACAGCGGCAAGGGTGACCTCAACGCCACGGCTCAGGCTATGGGCGAGGCTGTGATTGCCGACGAGGTAGTCCGTTTCGTAGGCTCCAACCGTATCCGCGACCCCAAGGTACTCGCTCGCATGACCGGTACTCCCGCAGGTCAGAAGGTAGTGCTCGTCAAGGGTGACGACGGTGTTTACGCATTCGTTGTCAAAGGCAAGGTGCCCGCACCCGCCAAGATGGACGACAAGCAGCTCTCCGGCTCTTACAAGAACTCATACAGCACACGTGGCAACATCTCCAAGATGCTGCGCGGCAACAACCGTATGGAAAACCATCTCTATGAGATGACCGGTACCCGTTGATAGAATCTTCAATTCACTCTCACGCAGGCAAGGAGAAGAGACAGCCGTCTCCTCCTTGCCTGTTTGATTAAGAGGGTGTTTGTCAGTAACCCGCGTTAATAAAACTCAGCAATATGTTAAGCTCCAGACGACCGCTCATAGGCATGACCCTGACCCAGCTCCAGGCTGTGGTGAAAGAGGGCGGCATGCCGCGCTTCGTGGCCGGCCAGATCGCCAAATGGCTGTATGACAAACGTGTCACTTCCTTCGAAGAGATGAATAACATCTCGCTCAAGAACAAGGAGTGGCTCTCGACCTATTATACCGTGGGACGTACCGCTCCCTCTGCAGCCCTTAAGAGCAAGGACGGGACAGTGAAATACCTGTTTGACTTCGGCGAGGGGCAGAAGGTGGAATCCGTCTATATCCCGGACCATGACAGGGCCACTCTCTGTGTCTCCTCCCAGGCAGGATGCCGTATGAACTGCTATTTCTGCATGACCGGCAAACAGGGATTCAAAGGAAACCTTACAGCCGCCCAGATTATGGACCAGATACTGAGCGTACCCCCGGTGCCGGAGAAGGGACATGAGCCCCTGAACCCGCTCACCAACGTTGTCTTCATGGGCATGGGTGAGCCGTTGGACAACTTGGGCGAACTGCTTCAGGTGCTTGAGATAATGACCGCTCCCTGGGGTATGGCCTGGAGTCCGAAGCGAATCACCGTCTCTACAGTGGGCAAGCTGACAGAACTTAAGGAACTGTTGGACCGAACACAGGTACATGTGGCTGTGAGCGTACACAGCGCCGACCCGGACCAGCGACGCTCCATGATGCCTGCCGAGAGGGCATATCCGATACGCAACGTCATGCAGTTGCTGCAGGGGTATGACTTCTCGCACCAGCGCCGCCTCTCCCTGGAGTACATTATGTGGCGTAACCTCAACGACGACATAGCGCACGCCAATCTGCTCGTATCCCTTATAGGCAACCTGGAGTGCCGTGTCAACCTCATACGGTTCCACGCCATACCCGGCGTAGAGCTTGTCCCCTCTTCGGAGGAGAAAATGATAATATTCCGCAATTACCTCAATTCCAAAGGAATAATAAGCACCATCCGTGCCTCGAGGGGCGAGGACATAATGGCCGCCTGCGGTATGCTTGCCGGCAAGGGCAAGGCCAACGCTTCAGAAAGTCAGAAACCGTAATTCCCAACGATAGATACTTGATAGATATTTATGGATAAGAATCAGAAAATAGTGCTTTTCTCCGGCATAGGAGTAGTGGTGATACTTATAGGCGTACTCGTATGGCTCCTGTTGGACTCCGGTTCTGATGACGAATCGGCTCAGACCGCTACCGAGGTACCTGTATCCAAAGCTGATGCGGATGATTACCTCCAGATGCAGAACGACTCGCTGCGCTTGGTGGCAGATATGGCTGCCCTTGACGTGATGGACCGCGACCTCAGCGACCTCGGCACTGACCTCAGCCCTGAGCAGCAGGAACTGAAAAAGAAATACGACGAGGCCCGCAACAACATTGAAAAACTGATGGCGGAGCTGAAAGAGGAGCGTCAGAAAGCCGCCAGGAACGGCAAGCGTTCCCAGGCCGAGATAGATTCCTATCGCCAGAAAGTCTCGGACCTCGAAGGCCAGATAGCCCAGCTCAAGGATTACTGCAAGGACCTTCTCGGCCGCCTCGGGGAAATGACCGAGAAGTACAACGAGCAGGTGGCTATCAACACCGAACTCTCCGAGAAGAACCGCTCCCTGGAGCAGACAGTGACGGATACCAGAAGCAAGAACGAACAGCTTACCACTACCGTCAACAATGCCAGACGCCTCACCCTTACCGGAGTGAATCTGCATGCCTACAATAAGAAGGGCAAGAGCGAGAAGAAGGTGAAGAAGGCTACCCAGCTCGGTGTCAGCTTCACCATCACCCCCAACAATACGGCCTCTGCCGGCATGAAGACCTTCTATGTAATAATCAAGACGCCGGAGGGGCAACAGCTCGGCGGCGCCGGTTCTTTCACGGCCGATGGCGCCACCCTGCACGCCACTGCTGCCAAGAATATAGAGTATTCCAACGACGAGAAGAGCGACATCATTTACTGGAATGTAAACACGACTCTTACTCCCGGTTCGTACACCGTCAGCATTTTCTGCGACGGCACACGCCTTACCACCAAGCACTTCACTCTCAACTAATCTGTCTCCCGACAGGTGACGATAAAGCGGTTTCAGCCCTTGTAGCGGCTGAAACCGCTTTATGTTAATAATGCGAAAAAGACGCGGTCAGAAAAAGGAAATTTTGTAATTTTGTGAAAAAGTTAGCGTATGAAGAAGATTACGTGGCTCCTATTGGCCATCTGTTATGCTGTGAGTGCTATGGGCGTAACTCTGACATATTATCCGTATGAGCTGAAACTGCGACATTCCTTCAATCTTGCATCCATGTCCCGCACGGTGACGCCGGGCGTGCAGGTGGAGATAGCCTTAGATTCGGTTGTGGGCTACGGCGAGGCTTCCATGCCCCCGTATCTCGGCGAGTCGGTGGAGTCTGTCACCGCTTTCCTCGCGCGAATAGACCCTGAACGTCTCTCGGACCCTTTCGCTTTCGAGGAGATACATGCCTATATGGATTCGCTGGCTCCCGGCAATAGGGCTGCGAAGGCTGCCGTGGATATAGCGTTGCATGACCTTACGGGCAAACTGATGGGTAAGCCCTGGCACCGTATCTGGGGACTGAACCCGCAGAACACACCCTGCACCTCCTACACTATAACTAACGACACCCCCGAGGAGTTAGCCCGCAAAATAGCCGAGGCCGAGCCGTATAAAATACTGAAAGTGAAGATGGGCTTGCCCGGAGACAGGCAGTTGATAGAGACCATACGCAAACACACCGACCGCCCCATCTGTGTGGATGTAAACCAGGGGTGGAAAACGCCCCAAGAGGCTCTGGACAACATATTGTGGCTGGCCGACAAGAATGTGCTGTTCGTGGAGCAACCCATGGACAAGCATGACATGGAGGGACATGCGTGGCTCAAGGCCAGGTCCCCGCTGCCCATAATAGCCGATGAGGCGGTGCAGATTTCGGACGATGTGGCTCCCCTGGCGCACGCCTATGACGGCATCAACATCAAGCTGATGAAAAGCGCCGGTCTGCATGACGCATATAAGATGGCTGTCACCGCCCGTGCCCTCGGCATGAAAGTGATGATAGGCTGTATGACCGAGACCTCCTGCGCCGTCTCTGCGGCATCGCAGCTCGCCCCTCTGGCCGACTGGGTAGACCTGGACGGAAATCTGCTTATAGCCAACGACCTGTTCTCGGGCATGAAAATCGTGGACGGGAAAGTCACCCTCCCGGATTTGCCTGGCATCGGCGCGACACCAATCGGAAACGTCGATTTTTAAACGGTCTACTGCATTTACAAGGGTAGTGAAACTGTTCGGCGAACCACACGAATCAGGATTTGTGTATGTCAGAAATTTTCCGTACCTTTGCGCGAATTTACGAAGAAAGAAAATATCAGAAAAAATTTATGCTTAACCCGGTTAAAAAAACCATTGAATTGGCTGATGGCCGCCAGATTACGATAGAGACTGGCAAGCTGGCCAAGCAGGCCGACGGCGCGGTGGAGGTACGTATGGGCGACACCATGCTTCTGGCCACCGTCTGCTCCGCCAAGGAGGCCAACGAGGGTGTGGACTTCATGCCCCTCACCGTAGAGTACAAAGAGAAATATGCCTCCATAGGCCGTTACCCCGGCGGTTTCCTCAAACGCGAGGGCCGCGCTTCCGATTACGAAATCCTCACATCACGCCTTGTAGACCGTGTGTTGCGTCCCCTTTTCCCGGACAACTACCACGCCGAGACATTCGTGAATGTGACATTATATTCAGCTTCCGAGGAGGATGCTCCCGATGCCTTGGCCGGTATCGCGGCTTCCGCCGCCCTGGCTTGTTCCGACATACCCTTCAACGGCCCCATCTCCGAGGTGCGTGTGGCCCGTGTGGAGGGACAGTGGGTCATCAATCCCACCTTCGCCCAGATTGAAAAGGCCGATATCGAGCTTATGGTTGGAGCCACCTACGACAATATAATGATGGTGGAGGGCGAGATGGACGAGGTCAGCGAGGCTGAACTGCTCGAAGCCCTGAAAGTCGCTCACGAGGAAATCAAGAAGCACTGCGTGGCTCAGATGGAGCTGATGAAGGAAAGCGGTCACGAGACAAAGCGCGAGTATTGCCACGAGGTGAACGACGATGCGCTCCGTGCCGACGTCCATGCCAAGTGCTACGACAAGGCATACGCCATAGCCCGTGCCGGTAACCCCGACAAGCACTGGCGAGCCGACTCTTTCGGCGCTATCTGCGATGAATACATAGAGTCCCTCCCCGAGATGACAGAGGAGCAGCTCGCCTTTTACAACGAGGACCAGCGCATAGCTATGGTGAAACGTTACTACCACGATGTGGAGAAAGAGGCCATGCGCCGTTGCGTCCTGGACGAGGGGATTCGTCTGGATGGACGCGACACTGTCACCGTGCGTCCCATCTGGATTGAGACAGACTACATTCCAGGCCCTCACGGTTCGGCTGTCTTCACCCGTGGCGAGACTCAGGCCCTTGTGACCTGCACCCTCGGCACCACTCTTGACGAGAAGATAGTGGACGATGTGCTGAACCACGGCAAGGAACGCTTCCTGCTCCACTACAACTTCCCTCCCTTCTCCACAGGCGAAGCCCGTCCCCAGCGTGGCGTAGGCCGTCGTGAGATAGGCCATGGCAACCTGGCCCATCGCGCCCTTAAGCGTATGTTCCCCGACGGCTTCCCCTACACCTGCCGTATCGTGAGCGATATCCTGGAGAGCAACGGTTCCTCCTCCATGGCCACTGTCTGCGGCGGCACGCTCGCCCTGCTTGACGCAGGCGTGCGGATGAAACGCCCCGTGGCCGGTGTGGCCATGGGCCTTATCTCCGACGGCAAGAAGTGGACGGTACTCACCGACATCCTGGGCGATGAGGACCACCTCGGCGACATGGACTTCAAGGTGACAGGTACCAAGGACGGCATCACCGCCACCCAGATGGATATCAAGTGCGACGGTCTCAGCTACGAAATTCTGGCTCAGGCGCTCGAACAGGCCCGTCAGGGACGTATGCACATCCTGGGTCTCATCAATGAGGCACAGCCCGAACCCCGTCCCGATTACAAACCCAATGTGCCCCGTCTTATCAGCTTCGAGATACCCAAAGACCTTATCGGCGCTGTCATCGGCCCCGGCGGAAAAGTCATTCAAGGCATCCAGGAGGAGACCGGCGCCACTATCTCTATTGACGAGGACATGGAGCGCGGCGTAGGCAAGGTGGAGATTGCATCCGCCAACAAGGAGAGCCTTGACGCGGCCCTGGCCCGTGTGAAGGCCATCGTTGCTTTGCCCGAGGTAGGGGAGACCTACACCGGCAAGGTACGCAGTATTCTGGAATTTGGCGCGTTTGTAGAGTTCATGCCCGGCAAGGATGGACTGCTCCACATCTCCGAGATTTCCTGGGACCGCCTGGCCGACATGGAAGCCAGCGGCCTCAAAGAGGGTGACGAGGTGACAGTGAAGCTGCTTGAGATAGACCCCAAGACCGGCAAATATCGTCTGTCCATGCGTGCGCTGCAGCCCAAGCCGGAAGGCTGGACAGAGCCTGAGCGCCGTCCCCGCGCACCGCGTGGCGAAGGCCGTCCTCCCCGCCGTGACGGCGACCGTCCCCGTGGTCCCCGTCGCGAGGGCAATGACAGAGGCGAAGGCCGTGGTCCCCGCCACTGATAACGAACAACCTATATAAGCAGAGGCCGTGTCAGAATCTTGACACGGCCTCTGAAGTTTTTAAAGAGGGTTATTTACAAGTTAGAGAGCAGAGAGGAGAGTTCTGTGACCGAGCCGGTGGAGCTGACCAATTCGCCGGAACGGTTATACACGAAGTAGGCGGGCACGGAGGCGAGGTTGTAACGCATGGCAGCGGTGCTTTGCAGTCCCTCCGGGTCAAAGACCACTGTCCAGGGAAGTCCCTTGGCACCCTGGGCCCAGGCGAAGCGGTCGGAGTCCAGGCATACCTGGTAGATGTCGGCTTGTCCGGTATCGTAAATCTTGCGCAGCTGCATATTGATGGCTGTGGCATCCGGAATAGTGAGACCTCCGAAGGCGAGCACTACCGGCTTCCCCTTGCCCAAGAGTGAGGAGAGACGCACCTTACGGTCGTTTATGTCGGGCAGCTCCACCTCTATCATTGCGCTCTGCTGAGCCTGCACCACTTGTTGTTTTCCCTTGCGGCGATTCATTTCCCTGCGACCCTTTATGGCCTGTTCCGCGAGAAGCTGTGTGTGCGGGTCATCCGGCTTATAGGTCTTGAACGAAGTGGCCACGGCGGCATACAGCGGGTCGGTGTAGTCTATGAGATAGCCGTCCCCCATCTTCCTGGTCAGTACATAATATGAGAAGATATTGGCTTTGGCCTCCTTCAGATAATTGTTGAAGACGCGGCGCTTGAAACTCTCCACCGAGTCGGGATTGTCGCAAGCCTCTATCCGGGAAGCCTCGGCCTCGAAGGCGGTCATGGCCTGGGCCTGAGGGGAGCCGGAAAGGGTGAATCCACGACTTATGTCGGCGCTATTGGCCTTTAACGCGAAATTCTCGGTACTGTCTACGGGCAGGTACACGTATTTGCCTCCGCAGTCGATGCGGAACAGCTGGGGATAATCCGGCGCTTCGTAGCTCAGAGAGAAAGAGCCGTCATCGCCCGGATGAACTTCCTGTACCATTATCCAGCCGGCCTGAGGGTCGTTGCGTTCAAGAGAAACCTTTTCCGGCGCTTTTCCCTCCAATTGTCCTTCTACGGTAAACTTGCGCTCCTTGGTGCAGGAACACACAGCGGCGCACAGAGCTATAAGCAGCACGCCCGAAAATAGCTTGTATAGTCTCATAAGAATCTGTTTCAGACCGCAAATTTACAAAAATACTTTGACAATCAGTAATAACTGGCAGCCCGACAGGCGCGGGGCGGTGTAAACTGGCCGGCGATTTCTAAAGCATTATCCGAAAATAGGAAACTGAGGCTGCTTTCTCGGAAACGGCAATAAATCCTGCGGGATTCAGTAAATAATGCAGAGAGTATCAGTGAAAATTAGGAAATAAAGGATTTTATTTGTAAATTCGCATATTATTCTGCCATTGTGGCTATCAAATCTCGAAATAATCAGAACCAACCGAATTTTGATGAAACGAAAATTATTGGTACTATTGGCTTCTGTCATAATCTGTTGTGGCATTGCCATATACATAAAGGGAGAAAACAGATACTCCAAAGACTTTTATAATCCGCTTCTTGTGCAACCGCTGGATGCGGTGGTGGAAAAGGGGATTGACTGTGTTTACGAGAACAAACCGGACAGCGCGTTGGCGTATTTCAGCGTGGTTATCGGACAATACAATGAATCCATGCCGCAAGCAGACAAGGTTTCCTGCGCAAAAGCATATAACAGCAAAGGTTATGTGGAACTTTTCGAACAACGCCAGTTAGGTCCGGCTCTAATATCGCTCATGACAGCCGAGCAAATAGAGAATGAAGCCGGCGACAGCACATTGTTGCCTCTAATCTATGTGAATATGGCCAACATTTTCACTTATACAAACCAAATAGATTATGTAATACGCTATAACCGACGCTCCGCGCAACTGGCTTTGAAGCAAAAGGCCTGGAGAACATATCTCACTGCTTTTCGTAATCTTGTCTTTCAGGCGATTATGGACCGTGACGTGGCGGATATAAAGGCGGATCTGGATAAATTCGGCTCAATTAAAATACCCGATGCCAACATGAAAGGCTTTGCACAGTTCCTATATTCAGGGGGCAATGCCTTGTTGGAAAAACGTTGGGACGACGCCTATGATTATTTTCTGAAAGCAGACTCGGTGAACGATGCCGAGCTGACTCCTGACCGTAGCCATTTCATGTCCGTGCTTTTACGCAGCCGTGTATTGCAACTGCGTGGAGAGCCGCGTCTCGCCATCAAAGAGATACTCGACAATTACGATGACTACAAAGGGGAACAGATTTCATCGGTTTCACTGATACTGTCCAGACTATACGACAGTATAGGTGAGCGGGAGCAGGCATCAAAGTATAAATTGATGTACTATGAAAATTCCGACACCCTGGGCATCCTGGCTTCAAACAGGCAGCTGATGGCTGCGGAGTCGCAATTCCGGCTTAACAATATGAGCGGCGAAGTCACACGCCTGAATGCCCGGCGCAAGGCTTGGTTTATAATATCCTTTGTGTGCATATTATCGACTATGGCGCTTGCAGTGGCTTTGGTGCTGGTCATTCGTTCTCGCCGCCGTCTGCGAAGAAGTCAGGATGAGCTGTTTTTGAAAAACGAATCCATAGTTGCAAAACCGTCGGTGTCTCCGGACATCGATACAGAGGATTATGAGGAAGGTCAGCGAATAATGGAAGTGCTTGAAAAGTCTGCCGAAATTTTTGAAATCGGGTTTTCAGTAGAAAAGGCAGCGATGCTGACAGGGGTCCATTCGCGCCGTATCTCTAAAGTGTTGAACTCCGTTTTTGGAAAGAATTTCAATCTTGTGGTTCAGGAATTGCGAATTAAGGAAGCCTGCAGGATACTGGCAACTCCGGAGATTGCCGGTTCACTTAATATGGCAGGCATTGCTTCGAGCCTCGGTTTCAAGAGCCGCACCTATTTCAGCGAGGTATTCAAAAAGCATACCGGACTCACGCCGACGGAGTATCTGCGCTCGGCGAAACGCGCCGGGAAATAGATTTACGACTGTCTGAAATTTGTTGTCGGTTGTCTGATTTTTTTCATTTCGGCATTGAGCTGTCGGCAATTACGAAAATAGGACTCTTTGAACGGATTATTGTTTGCCGCTTCTGAATATGAGGTATAACTTTGCCGTATTCAAATACGTAAACGATAACCAAATTTTAGATTTATGACGAGTAAAGACTACCTTTTCAAGACTTGTATGGCGGCTGTACTGCTGGCAAGTGCCGCGGGCGCATCTGCAATTACACCGATGACACGTATGGCTCCACCCAGGTCCGCGCAAGCGGCTCAGGAAGATGCCCGATACGAAACCATTCTGTACGAGGATTTCAGCAAATGGTCAGCCGGCACACCTGAGGCTCCGGACGAAACCATGTACCCGGAGAACTACTTCACTGACTACGACAACACACTCCCCTCCGATATGTTCAATAACGAGGGTGACTATAACGGTGTCGGCTGTTATCAGGCAGGCGGCTGCCTTGCATTGAATTATCCCGGCCAAGGCGGTTACATCAACTTCCCGGCCATTAATATGTATGGCAAAATAGTACTGACAGCGCGGGTAAAGGCTTTGGGTGAAAAAAACACTATGTTCGCGATGAACATCGTGACCGGTGACCCCTCCAATCCTCAGTCTGTGGAGAACGATGGCGGCATGAACGGCATGATGAAAATTACCAGCGCTGACGGCTGGATTGACATACGCCGTGAGATAATCAATCCTTATGCCGAGCCCTGCTGGTTGCAGATTAACGCGATGATGCACAATGCCACAGGAATAGTGATTGATTATATCAAGGTAGAGCGTGACTGCTCTTTTCTCACTCCTCCCGCAGCCGGCTTCGCCAGTCATTTCACCAATGACGGCTTTACCGCTTCATGGCAGGCTGACCCTGCCGCCGACTCCTACCTCGTCTCACTCTATGAGAAAGTTCCGCTGACTTCTGCCGACAATATGGCTTCTGAGGATTTCGAGAATGCCGTCCTTGACGAGATGACAGGCGAAATCGCTCTGAAAAACGGATGGAAAGGAACTTTCGGCTTCTCGTTTGACGGCAATATAGCCACTGCTTCCGAAACGCCCGATGACGTGTTCGAAGGCAATCAGTCTCTGCGGCTTCATAACAATGACCGCCTCACTCTTTTCCTTGACAATACGCTCGTAAAAGATGTGACCATGGCCATTTATGCCAATGTGGAAGACAAGGACAAAAGTAACGCAGAATTGCGGGTGATACCTTACACTGAATATAATCCCGGTGACGAAGAATATTCTTTCTATTGGATGCTTAGGCCGAATACGCTTGATTCAGGATGGAACTGGCTGAAGCTCACCGAGCGCTTCGATGACTTCACCGGAGGATATACACGTCTGGATTTAATGGCGAAAGGACTCAAGGAGGGTGAATCGATAGTGTTTGATAATCTTTGTGCCGTGACCGAACCTCTCGCCGAAACCAGATGCGTGATTGAGGATGAGGTGTCTGATGACGCATCGTATACATTCAAAGGCCTTGATATGAGTAATACTTACTATTTCACTGTCAAGGCCAGAAACGAGAATTCCGTTTCAGAGTCTTCCGGACAAGTATATGCTTTCGGCGTTGGCGCTCCCGAAGTAAAGGAAGCCACCGAGCTTGACAAACGCGGTGCCTTTACAGCCAATTGGGAGCCGGCCGTGAATGCCACATCATACACCCTCAACTGCTATGAAAGTGCTATTCTTACAGAAGCACTGCCGGATTATCCCGTATTTACCGAAGATTTCAGCAAAGCTGTCGGAGGTCAGGACGGCAATTTCGTATTCCTGAATAATATTGACTACGTAGAGCTTGACTCATTCGCGGACAACGAGGGCTGGGGCGGTTCAGGTACCATTATCGGCGACGGCATGGTAGGCTGTTATGAGATGGAGGCTTATGGCAATAAGTTGCCTTTCGAGATGCTCTCGCCGGAGATGAATCTGTCTCTTGACGACGGCAATTTCAAAGTGACTGTCGACTTTATGGTTCAGAATGAAGGAGAGGTTCTTGTTATTCAATGCGACAACACGAGCTATATCACGATTAGCGGAGCGGAACCCGGCAAACCCGCCCATGCGACCGTCGAGCTTAACGGCGGTACTGAAAGTTCAAAACTCATGTTCTATGAGTTGAATAACTCTCCTTTTATCCTTGACAAGGTCGAAGTCACCCAAAATTACCTTGCCGGCGATGAAGTGCTCACAAAAGTAGACTTCCGTGAGGTTGCCGACGGCGCTGCTTCTTCCGGGCGCATATCCGGGTTGGAACGTAAGGAAGGCATAACTTATCTCTATGAACTCGTCTCACACCGCGACCATTACGGCATGGTCTATGATTCCGAACCCAGTAAAAAGATGCGGGTAGACTTATACGGCGTGAATGGCATCGAGGAAATTGCCTTGGACGGAAACGGCGAATATCAGATATTCGACCTCAATGGCCGCCAAATCAACGGCGACCCCGAGCCCGGTATCTACATCGTGGTCAAAGAGGGTAAAACTTACAAGACTATTGTGAAATGAGACTGAAAGGACTATCGATTGTGATTGGTTGCGCCGCATTGGCGGCGCAGCCAATCATGGCTCAGCCTCCCGTCACCGCTGATTTCTTTGACGGCATACCGGCGGACTTCACTCTGGAGGACCGTGACGGCAACACGCTTTCCGAGGATGTAAAGGAATATGGCTTTAGACAAGGCGACGCCTGGGTGGCCTATTTCATAGAAAGTGAGAAAAATATGGTCGCGGCATCCACTTCATGGTATGCCGATGCCGGCACTTCCGACGACCGCATGGGACTTCCCGTATGGAATGTCCGAAAGGGCGATGTAATCCATTGGCGCGCTCGCTCGGCAGATAAATATCTGCCCAACGCTTATAAGCTGGTGGCGGAATATGACAACAAAGAGACGGTTCTTTTCTCTACCGAAGGAGAGGCGCAGGAATGGACATACCGTATAGTTGAACTGGATGGACTTGCCGGGGAAGAGGTTCGATTGACTTTTGTGGATTGCAGTACTGACGCATCCCTCCTTTATGTAGACGATATATGGCTCGGTTCTGCCGATAAGGTTCGCGCCGAGCTGACTGTCCCCGCTTATGTCACCGAACAGCAGCCGTTTGATATCACAGGACTGCTGTTCACCGATATGCCCACCGCCGCAGAGGGAAATATTGAAGTCAAGACACTGATAAACGGCGAGGAGCAAATCCTTGACTTAGGGCACATCTCCGTGCAGCCGGGCGCTTCTGTCGATTTTAAAATGCCTGTCACTGCCAAGGCATCCGAAGCCGGCGAACTTTTCACTGTCAAATATGAAGTGAATGTTGACGGCGTAAAGGTAAGCGAGGGGGAGAAAGTCATCCGTCCCATAGTCAATTATGCCGTGTGCGAGGAAATTACAGGCACGTGGTGCGCCTGGTGTGTCAAGGGTATCGCCACTTTCGAGCGACTTGATGCCCTGTACCCTGATTCGTTCATAGGAATTGCGATTCATGACCAGGACATTATGTCTGAAAGCGTACATGATTACAAGGGACAGATATATTCATACGGTCATGCCTCCGGACTGCCTTTCGCATACATGATGCGGAATTCTGCCTATACCTCGGATTTCGATAAGTATGTGGATGTCGTGGGGCAAATCAACGCGATGCCGGTTGCTGCATTTGTGGAGACCACGGTCGGCACCCCTGTAGGCGGGAGTTATCCGCTTTCCACTGCTGTAACCCTCACCGACGATATGCTGAATGACCGCTATCAGTTGGCTTACGTGCTGATTGAGAATGATGTGTTTGACCCCGCACAGGCTTCTGAATATACTCAGAAAAATGCTTACGCAGGCGGTCAGAACGGTCCATGCGGCGGATACGAGTATAAGCCAGAGTCGATACAGCGTATGCACTTTGAGCATGTGGCCCGTCTCTACGTAGGCGATTACAAAGGGATATTCGCCTCGCTTCCCATGTATATGAAACGCGACAACCGCTATATCAGTGAAAACTCTTTCGAGCTGCCGGAGTGTGTGCTCAATCCCGAAAATTGCGAGGTGATAACGTTGCTTATCGACAAAAGGACCTCTTACATAGCGGCCGCCGACATATTGCCTCTGACAGGAGGCCGCAGTTCAGCCGTAACTGCGCGACTCTCCGGGGAACTCTCTGTCAGGGACGGAATACTTGAAGTCCCTGCGGGAACCGCCGGTGTGACGGTCACCGACATTTCCGGACGAATCATTCTGACCTCGACAAGCGATGAGGCCGTTAATCTTTCCGGTTATGGCAAAGGGGTCTATGTAATTTGTGTCGCAACGCCCGATGGAGCCATAACCCGCAAGATAGCCTTGTGACACATCCGCATAAGCAGTCTTTGGATTCGAAAATACCGTTTCGATAAACGTTGATTGAAAAGAGAGGCTGAGCCAAATTTGAATTTTGGCTCAGCCTTTTAAGTGTGTCGGCTGCCGGTAATTTTGGGACAGGTGTGTTCAAAACTTTTGTCTTTTGTAAAAAATGTATTATTTTTGTATCGATTTCTTAAAACAGACCAAAACGACAGCATCTTGAATCAACAATGAAAAAGTGTTTACTGACCGCGGCAGCCGTTACAGCCATATTGGCTGCCATCCCAGCACAGGCCGTTGAGACAGCGGCCTCAACCGAGAACGGCCAGGTAGTGAGGAAGGTCACTACCACCACAACCACAACGGCCGAAGGTGTGACCACCACTGTCACGGCCGAGGAGACCGCATGCGAAGTCTCCGCCTCAGGGACATCCGCTCCTAAAATCAGTGTGGTCCCCGTGGGCCGCATACTTATGGACGGAGCCATGTACACCTCCGACGAGAAAGACCTGTTTCCGGACGGCGTGGCTATTCCGGAATTGCGTTTAGGCGCGAAAGCCACTTACGGCAAGTGGATGGCACGTGCCGAAATAGGCTATGCCTATGGCAAGGTCTCTCTCAAGGACATCTATTTCAACTACGACTTCAACGCGCACAACAGCCTGCGCTTCGGATATTTCATCTATCAGTTCGGTCTGCAGAGCGCTACCGGGGCTTCGATGAAGATAAGTATGTTCGAGCCTATGGTGAACGAGGCCCTGAACAATCCGCGTCTGCTGGGCATGCAGTATATCTACGACAAGGATTCTTATTTTGCAGCCGCTTCTGTCTATGCCGAGAGCGGCGCCATGCGTTTCAATACCACCGAGATGCGCAAGACCGGCTACGGTGCCATGACCCGTCTGGCCTGGCGTCCGCTGCGCGGAGTCTCGGAGCATGGAGGGAATGTCTTCCAGCCCGGCATATCTTTTCAGGTAAGCTCGCCTCAGTTCAACGGAAATCCTGACTCTCCGGACAATCATGTCTATTCTCTGTCAGCCAATTTCCCGACCCAGGTGGCCAGAGTGAAAGCTGTCGGCGCCGAGGTGACCGATGTGGACTGTATGTTCCGTTTCACACCCGAGCTGTTGCTTGCCCGCGGTCCCGTAGCGTTGGAGACCCAGTACTACTATATGCAGCTGACCCGCAGGCACGACCAGCCGACATACAAGGCATACGGCGCCTACGGTATGCTCCGCTGCCTGGCCTTAGGGGGCGATTACGGATATGCCTCATACGACTGCGCCCTGGCCAATCCCCGTCCCAAAAGTCTGGAGTTCGTACTCGGATATACCTATCTGAACACTTCCAGCGACGAGGCCCGCATATACGGGGGGCGCGCCCAGGATTATTCCCTGACCGCCAACTGGTACATCAACAAGTATATGATATGGCGACTGCGCGCTTCCTACACCCACAGCTACGACCGCATGGGGACGCCGGATGTGAACCTCGGAGCGTTGCAGACCCGTTTCCAAGTGATATTCTGAGGCTGCATGATTGGGATAAAGAGAATATTCAGGTTTTACACCGAGGGCTTCCGCTCCATGACCGTGGGACGCAGCCTTTGGCTCCTTATCATTATCAAGCTGGTAATCCTGTTTGCCGTCTTGAAGGTTTTCTTTTTCCCGGACATTCTCAGTAGCGGCTACGACACCGACAGCGAGCGTGCCGAGGCCGTGCGTTCCTCGCTCACCGACAACGAATAACCAACCAAAATACTATCCCTATGAATGATTTACTATCCACAGTAGATTGGTCCAGGGCGCAATTCGCGCTTACAGCCATGTATCACTGGCTGTTTGTGCCGTTGACCATAGGCCTGTCTCTGATTGTAGCCGTCATGGAGTCTGTGTATGTGCGTACCGGAGACTCCAAGTGGAAGAGTATCACCAAGTTCTGGATGACGCTTTTCGGCATAAACTTTGCCTGTGGTGTGGCTACGGGCATAATCCTCGAGTTCGAGTTCGGCACCAACTGGTCAAATTACAGTTGGTTCGTGGGAGACATATTCGGCGCTCCGCTGGCCATAGAGGGTATAGTGGCCTTCTTTATGGAGGCGACCTTCGTGGCGGTCATGTTCTTCGGCTGGAACAAGGTGAGCAAGCGTTTTCACCTGGCGAGTACCTGGCTTGTGGCCGTGGGTGTGAGCCTGAGCGCCCTTTGGATTCTGGTGGCGAATGCCTGGATGCAGAATCCCGTGGGCATGGAGTTTGACCCGGCGCAGATGCGCAATGTCATGAATGACTTCACCGAGGTGGCTTTCAACTCCCTGGCCATGAACAAGTTCTTCCACGCCGTTTTCAGCGGCTGGACCCTTGCCGGCATCTTTGTAATCGGTGTCAGCTGCTGGCTGTTGTGGCGCAAGCGCAACACCGAGGTGGCCCGCGAGTCCATTAAAATCGGTTCCTGGGTGGGTCTTGCCGGCATTGTGCTGACCATGTACACCGGCGACGGCTCCGCAGTGGAGGTGGCACGTCACCAGCCTATGAAACTCGCCGCCATGGAGGGCCTTTACCAGGGCAAAGTAGGGCAGGAACTGGTAGGATTCGGTATCTTGAATCCGGACAAGAAACCTGGCGACGGACAGCCCGCCATACTGGGTGAGGTGTCCATACCCTACGGACTCTCCGTACTGGCCAACCATGACCCGAATACATTCGTCCCCGGCATCGATGACCTGATAGCCGGAATCACCGTAACGCCTCAGGGAGACACCATTCAGGGAGATTCCTATGCCAGACGCATAGCCATGGGACGCGATGCCCGTCAGGCACTGGCGGACTTCGGCCGCGCGCAGCAGAACGGAGACTCCTTAGGCATGCAGGGAGCCCGTGCCCGGCTGATGAAGAATTACAAGTACTTCGGTTACGGCTATCTGGACAAGCCCGAAGATGCCGTGCCTCCCGTAGGCATGACCTTCTACGCTTTCCGCCTGATGGTGATGATAGGAGGCCTGTTGCTTCTGATTTGCCTTTTGGGCGTTTATGTCACCCACCGGCAGAACGATTGGCTTCAGAAGCGCTGGTTCCAGTGTGTCGGCTTCCTCTCCGTCCCTGCGGTCTGGATTTGCAGCCAGGCCGGATGGGTAGTGGCTGAAGTGGGCCGTCAGCCCTGGGTAATCCAGGACCTCATGCCTACCGGTGTGGCGGTGTCCGACATATCTTCCGGTTCCGTACAGACCACTTTCTGGATTTTCGCAATCCTCTTCATCCTCATGCTTGCCGCCGAGGTGAGCATCATGCTCAGATATATAAACCGTGTCTCCAAGACTGAAATATTGAATAATCCTAAACTCTGATGGCCATGACACTCGAATTCTTTCAAAACTACTGGTGGCTGATAATCTGCGTTCTCGGCGCCGCCCTCGTGTTTATGCTTTTCGTGCTTGGCGGACAGTCCATGCTCCTGGAAAAGGGCTCGGAGACTGACCGTCAGCTCATGGTCAACTCCCTTGGCCGCAAATGGGAACTGACGTTCACCACCCTGGTGGTGTTCGGCGGCGCTTTTTTCGCCTCCTTCCCGCTGTATTATTCCACCAGCTTCGGGGGCGCCTATTGGTTGTGGATGAGCATACTGCTCTGCTTTGTATTTCAGGCTGTAAGCTATGAGTTCCGCCGCAAGAAGGGCAATCTTTACGGTACCCGCACATACGACGTGTTTCTGTTTCTGGGGGGTGTGGTCGGCTGTGTGCTGTTGGGCGCCGCAGTCGGTATGATGTTCACCGGCGCGGAGTTCACCGTCACCCGTGGCAATCTGGCCGAAGGCGCCAATCCTGTCATCAGCAATTGGGCTTCCACTCATGGCCTTGAGGTGATGTCTGACTGGAAATGCCTGCTCCTGGGAGTAGTCGTATTCTTTCTTGCGCGTACCCTGGCGTCAATGTATTTTGTCAACAATATCCGCTCGGATGCCGGGTTTGAACGCCGTATGCGTCGCTCCTCCCTTGTGAACGGCTTGATTTTCGCGCTGCTCTTCGTGGCCTATGTGGCAGTCCTGTTGCTGAGCGACGGCTGGCAGGCCAACGCCTCCGGGACTGTCGGTAAAGTGCCGATGCTCTACCTGAAGAACCTTATCGGCATGTGGTGGTTTGCCGTGGCATTCGTACTCGGCGTTGTGCTGGCACTGCTTGGCATAGGAGTCACCGGCCTGGGCAAGAGTCATCGTGGCATCTGGTACAGCGGCATAGGTGTGGTCCTGGTGGTCCTGAGCCTGCTGGCTATAGCCGGCTACAATGGCACCTCTTACCTCCCTTCTGTCGTTGACGCGCAAAGCTCACTTACGCTGGCCAACTCCTCATCTTCGATGTTCACGCTCAAGGTCATGGCTGCGGTCAGCCTCTTGGTCCCCTTTGTGGTGGCGTATATCTGGTGCGTATGGCGTAAAATGAACGCCAGCCCTCTTACCAAATCGGACGTAAGCGGCAACGCCCACCAGTATTGATTGTCCGGACAGATATTTTTTATTTGGTAGTGAGGATTTATTTGTTTATCTTTGCATCTGTCAAGGAATGAAATCTTAAATATAAAAATATAAGCAATGAAAGAACTTAAAGGAACAAAGACGGAACGCAACCTTCAGGAAGCGTTTGCCGGCGAGTCTCAGGCCCGCAACAAATACACATACTATGCCTCCAAGGCCCGCAAGGAGGGTTACGAGCAGATAGCCGCCCTGTTTGAGGAGACAGCCAACAATGAGAAGGAGCACGCCAAGCTGTGGTTCAAGCTGCTGCACGGCGGAGAGATTGCCGACACTGTGGCCAACCTCGAGGATGCGGCCGAAGGAGAGAACTTCGAATGGACCGATATGTATGAACGTATGGCCCGCGAGGCAGAGGAAGAGGGCTTCAAGGAGATAGCCTACAAGTTCCGCGCCGTTGGTGACATCGAGCGCCACCACGAGGAGCGTTACCGCCGTCTGCTGGCCAATATCAAGGAAGGCCTGGTATTCTCCCGCGAAGGAGACACCGTATGGATTTGCCGCAATTGCGGTCACATCGTGATTGGCAAGAAAGCTCCCGAGGTATGCCCGGTATGTCTGCACAAGAAGAGCTTCTTCGAAATCAAAGCCCAGAATTATTGAACTGTGGACCTGACCGTACTCTATAACCTCACATACGGCCTTTACGTAACGGGCGCTTTCAAGGACGGACACGCTATGGGGTGTGTCGTGAACACTTGTTTTCAGATTACGAGCGAGAACCCTCTTCTCGCCGTGTCGCTGAACAAGACCAACGACACGCTGGACGCCATTCGCGAAAACAAGCGCTTCTCCCTCTCCATCCTTGCCGAAGACAGCGACCCGGCGCTGATAGGGCGTTTCGGGTTCATGCACAGCAGCGAGACCGACAAGTATGACGGCTTCGGCTACGAGGTGAAGGACTATGTGCCCTGTGTGAACGGACGTTTTGCCGGAAGGCTCATACTTGAAGCCGAGCAGTTCATAGACTGCGAGACCCATGTACTTGTCGTGGCCCGCCTCATAGACACTGTGAAGGGTGAGGGTGTACCCATGACCTACGCTTACTACCACAATGTAGTCAAGGGTAAGGCCCCCAAGAGCGCTCCCACATATAGGGCCGAGGACGATGCTCCGGCTGCCCGGAAGCGACGCTTCCGTTGCGATGTGTGCGGATATGTGGCCGAGACCGACGGCGAGGATTTGCCGGTTGACTTCACATGTCCTATCTGTAAGGTGGACCGCTCGCATTTCCGGGAAATCTGACAACCGCCCCGGGCGCTGTGTCATAATCTGTATTTTGGCACAGCTCCCGTGGCCCCGTTTTTAACTGTTTGTTATATTTCTAATTGTCAATCGCTTATTTCAGACTCTATGAATAGATTTTTACCACTTGTCTTTGGAGCGGTCGCCTTGTGTGCCTTCCCGGCATACGCCGAAGACATCGTAAGGCCTCCTTACACCGCTTCGGCTGTCACCTCCGAAGGATTCGCCGAATTTACTGTACTTGATTCCAATACCGATGGCCAGACATGGAAATTCGGCGGGAATTGCGCATACGTGATGATGCACAACCAGCACGAAACCGATGACTGGCTCATTACCAGACCCGTGCATCTGGAGGCCGGCACCCTCTACTATGTGACCACAGAAGTGTACGGTTCACTCTTCTCCACCGAGAAGTTCGAGCTTAAGGGCGGCCTTGTTCCCACACCCGAGGGAATGACCCTGACACTGATAGAACCCACCGCGCTCGTGAACGTGGGAGACGCCACGGAATATACCGCCACATTCACCCCCGAGACTACCGGCGACTACTACATAGGACTTCATGCCATCTCCGATAAATTCCAGTTCGCCCTCCATACCAAGGGAATAACCATTCTTGATAAGAAAGCCGAGGGCCTGCCCTCCGCGCCCGTCGGCATAAGCGTGGACGAGAATCTTGCCACCGGCGAGGTCACCCTCTCCTGGGAGCCGGTGCATACGGATGTCAAGGGCAACGAAATAGACCCGGCCAAGGTACGATACTCCCTTTACTCGATAGGTGAAGACGCATCCGACGGTATTGTCATAGCCGAAGACCTCGCCGTCTGCGCCCACACCTTCAAGGCCATAAAGCCTGATTCCGAGCAGGATTTTTATCGCTGGGCCATATCTGCCGTCACTGAGGTTGGAGAGAATGTGGCCACCTCGGAATATATACCCCTGGGCAAGCCTTACCAGGGTCTGGAGGATTCATTCACCGACGGAGAGCAGCACTACATCTACGGCATCGACAACCACGGTACACTGGCTGTGTGGGCTTTAGGCGTCGACAATACTTTCATCGGCATGGGCCCGTATGACGACGACAACGGTTTCCTCTATTTCCAGGCCGCGCGTACCGACGAGTCCGCCGACTTCTTCACCGGCAAAATCAGTCTTGAAGGAATGCCTGAACCTTGCCTGAAGTTTTTTGCCAATCCTTATTGGGAGAACAGCGCCAATCGCCTCACGGTGCAGGTCCGCGAAGCCGGCGAGGCTTGTTGGCATCAGGTCTACGACAAAGCCATGAGCGAGATAGCCGGCGCTTTGGAGTGGAAGCAGGTATTCATTCCGCTGGACGATTACGCCGGCAAGACAATTCAGATTTCCATAGGTTCCAAGGCCGTGGAACGTCAGTTCACTTTTATTGACAAGCTGGCGGTAGAGCCATGCGTCGGACATGATTTGCGCGTCAACGCCGTCAAGGCCCCGCACAAGGGGAAAGCCGGCTATGAGATGCCGATGCGTGTCACTGTCGAGAACAAGGGTATGGAGACTGCCGGAGAGTACAGCGTCGAGATATATGCCGCAGACCGACTGGTGGGCGCAGCTTCAGGTGAAGCAGGTCTGGAGCCGGATGCCGAGGCTGTGGTCACCGTGCCTGTGGTCATGGACCGTTTCGCCACCGAAGGGCTGACATATACGGCCAAGGTGGTCTACGACAAAGACCAGGTGTCCGGCAACGATGTCGGTCCCGCAGTCTTCGTGCCCTGGGAGGAACCCCTCTATCCCGGCGTACAGTCGCTGAGCGGCAATTACGGACCCGTCGGCAACACTTTGGCATGGACCGTGCCTGACCTCGACTGTCCCGACCGTCCCATGAAGGCTGATTTTGAGGATGGCTATCCCTGGGAGCAGGAATATGAAGACTGGCTGTTTGTGGATATGGACGGATTCCCGACCGGCGGTATTTCCGAGACAAATATTCCCGGCATACGTCCCGGCAAGGATGTCTCTTCCTTCTTTGTCTTCGATGCCTCCGACCCCGAGTTGTTCAACACCACATTCTCTGCCGTCAGCGGTAAGAAATTCCTCGCCTCTCTGTATTGCATGGACGACAAGGGCCGCGACGACTGGGCCATCTCTCCGGAGCTGACAGGCAAGTCGCAGACCATTTCCTTCTATGCCAAGAGTTATCGCGACATCTATCCGGAGCGTCTTGAGGTGTGGTACGGCACAGGCTCCACCGACCCCAAGGATTTCACCCTGCTGGAGGACGCGGTAGTGGAGAGTGTGCCCTATGAGTGGACCCGCTATGAGTGGACGCTTCCTGACGGAGCTGACCGCTTTGCCATACGCAGCTGTGCCCCTGCCGGTATGCTGCTGATGATTGACGATGTGGAGTTCGTGGCCGCTTCGGCAAGCAAGGACCTTGAACTCAAAGGTTATGATGTCTGGCGCGACCGCGAGAAACTGAACAGTGAACCGTTGTCCGTATTCGAATGGGAGGATTCCGGACGCAACCCGGATGAGCGCCACCTGTACACTGTAATACCTGTCTACAACCGTGGCGAGGGTCAGTCCGCGCACGTGCGCGTGAGCAATCCCCTTTCTCTGCAGGAAGTCACCGGCGCTACGGTTATTTCCCGCCAGGGCCGGGCAATAGAGATACGGGGCGCCGAGGGAGAGCGGTATGTGGTCACCGACGCGGCCGGCATCATTTTGGCCCGGGGCATAGCCTCAGACTGCGAGCTCGTCCATTCTGGCAGCGGTCTGCGCATAGTCCGTGTGGGCAACCGCACTGCAAGAATCATTATGCCTTGATATTTGATATATGTAAAAAATGATTCGCAGGCTCAAGTCAAGGTCTATATTCCGTTTGGGCGAACATTGTCTCTGAAACCGACGTTTAATTGTTAACTGCCGGACTTACGAACCTTGACTCGGGTTTGCGGAGGTTTAATAAATTAGAAGCGAAGATATGGAACTCTGGATAATCTGGACCATAGTAGCCGCGCTGTTGCTCATTACCGAGGTGATGACTCAGATGATGTGGGCGCTATGTCTGAGTATCGGTGCTGTAGCCGCCCTTGTCCTATCCCTGTCCGGCATGGACCTGGGCTATCAGCTCACTGGCTTGATAGTGATATGTTTGGTGGCCTACGTGGTATTGCTGCCATATTTCAGGCGCCGTCATGCGCGCGCCGGCCGCGACCGTGCCCGTACCGGTATGGACGCGCTGTTGGGACGTCGTGCCACGGTGACCAAGGCCATACGTCCCGGCGAACTGGGACGGGCACGCATAGACGGCGACAATTGGCAGGTACGTGCCCCCGGCATAGAAGTGGAGATACCCGAAGGCGCCGAGGTGTCCGTCACCGCTTATGACAGCATCATCCTTACCGTCGCAGACCCTTCAAAGACAAAACCCCTTAAAAAACAATAACTTTGGATTTTTCAATCATGGCACTTGTAATCGCGGGAATACTTGTCCTGCTTCTGATAGTGATTATTTCGGCCGGCGTCAAAGTCGTGCCGCAGTCCGAAACCCGTGTTATAGAGCGTCTGGGCCGATTCCACTGTGTGCTCGCACCCGGTCTTAACTTTATAATCCCCTTTGTGGACCGTCCGAAGACCATCTATACGCGCCGCGTAGAGAATGTGGCCGGGCGACATTATGTGCGCACCGTGGCCACTAAGGTCATAGACCTCCGCGAGCAGGTCTATGACTTCCCCTCGCAGCAGGTGATTACCCGCGACAATGTGACCACTGAAATCAACGCCCTGCTCTATTTTCAGATTACAGACCCCAAGAAGGCGGTGTACGAGATAGACAACCTGCCCAACGCCATAGAGAAGCTGACGCAGACTTCCCTGCGTAACGTTATCGGCGAGCTGGAGCTTGACGAGACCCTGACTTCGCGAGACACCATCAACAGCAAGTTGCAGGTGATACTTGATGACGCCACCAACAAGTGGGGCGTTAAGGTTAACCGCGTGGAGCTGCAGGACATCACTCCTCCGGAGAGTGTGCGTGTGGCTATGGAGAAGCAGATGCAGGCCGAGCGAAACCGCCGTGCCGAGATTCTGAACGCCGAGGGCGAGAAACAGTCGCTCATTCTTCGTTCCGAGGGTGAGAAGGCCTCTCGCATCAATGAGGCTGAAGCCCGCAAGCAGAGCGATATATTGCGTGCCGAGGGCGAGGCGCAGGCCATAATCCTTAACGCCCAGGCCGAGGCCGATGCCATACGCCGTGTAGCCGAGGCTGTAAGTGCCGGAAAGACCGACCCCGCCTCATATATGTTGGCGATGAAGTATATAGACACGTTGCGGGAGATGACATCCGGCAAAGACAACAAGACCGTCTATATTCCCTACGAGGCAAGCTCCGTTCTTTCTTCGCTCGGCTCTATCCGTTCTCTCTTCGCCGACAAATAAGGCCCACGTTATATTTGTATAATGGCTGTATTGTAAGTGAACTGACCCCTGAAAAGTTGATGACAAACTTATAGCGGTCAGTTCATTTACAATATATATACGTATATGTCAGGAAAGATAGCGGAATCTATCCTGTTACGTGAGATTTGAGTCACATATACCGCGTTGATTTCGGGGCGAACTTCTCACGTGCCAGCGCCTGCAAGTCTGCAATAGTATCACATTCGTCGACAATCTCTACTCCAAGCATAGTCTCTATTATATCCTCCATGGTTACTATACCACGCATACATCCATATTCGTCAGTAATGATTGATATATGCTCCTTCTTCTCCAACATCTTCTGCCAGATTTCGGAAACCTTGGTATTTTCCATGAAGAATAGGACCGGACGCACTAAATCGCCCAACGTCATCGAGAACTTGTCCTGAGTCAGCATTTCAAGTATATTGGCCCTGCGTACATAGCCGACGATGAACTCGCGGTCGGTGTCAAATACCGGAATACGGGAAAATGAAGAAAGAGCCGGATTGTCATAAAACTCTTTCATCGTTGTCTTCGAAGAGGCCGAGGCGACGACAACGTACGGCGTCATTATTTCTTGGGCACATACATTTGACAGCTTAAGGAAATTCTGGATGACTTTATTCTCTGACGCCTCTATCACCCCTTCGTCAGTACCTACGTTCACCATCGCCGCAACCTCCTCACGGCTTACGGTAAGAGGTTGTATTTTTGGAGACACGCAGCGGGTGAGCAGTTCAGAAAGCCATACCAGCGGATAGGTAATGACAATCATGGCCCTTATGATTTTCGCGGAGGACATGGCGAGAGTGCGCCAATAGGATGCGCCGATTGTCTTGGGTATGATTTCCGAAATTACCAGAATAAGCAGTGTGAGGATAGCGGAGATAATACCGAAATAAGCTTCTCCGAACACTTTTACTGATTCAGAGCCTACGCCGGCTGCACCTATTGTATGTGCAACGGTGTTAAGGGTAAGGATGGCCGCGACGGGCCTGTCGACATTGGTTTTATATTTCATCATCAGGGATGCACTTTTCACACCCTGACTTTCTTTCATCGATATGAATGATATGGGAGTAGATAGCAATACGGCTTCAAGTACGGAGCATAGAAAGGATACACCGAGAGCTCCAATAAGATATAGCAATATGAGTGTCATGTTTTTATATGTAAGTTGAAACTGCATGAGGCACACGGAATGCCGGGGTCTTTATATGGAGAGAGCCAACTTACACTTATTATTCACGAAACACACAGTTCAGTATTCTTGCCGGAAGACGGATTATTTGTTTACGTGTCCCGGCTAATGCCGTTTCCCGGTGTCTCGCCTGGCCGGAATATGAGTATGATTCAGAGAGTTCTTCCTTAAAATCAGATTTATATATGCTGACAACGACATCGCATATCACAACCTCTGTTTCCGGCTCGGATTCAGAGATGTCAAGACATTCACCCTGAACAGGAACAAGAAACAAAGCCGCAATAAAGCATAACGCGATTGTGATGGCTCGTGTCATAGCGCGTGATTTTTATAACTATAACGTGTCAGGCATGAGTTTTGTTGCGATATGACAAAGGTGTTGACTGGCTATGATTCTTATATATTGGCCTTCAAGAGCCGGTATGGCAAAAAGAGGCTGTCTAACAACGAAAGTTAGGCAGTCTCTATTTTATACACAAAATCAGAA
>URIC01000035.1 GCA_900547755.1 uncultured Bacteroidales bacterium | reverse complement strand
TGCTTGTCGCGCTCCCGCATTATTTTGTCACGGTCTTTGGAAATCTTGTCCCTTTGCTTGTCGCGCTCCCGCATTATTTTGTCACGGTCTTTGGAAATCTTGTCCCTTTGCTTGTCGCGCTCCTTTAATGCTTTTTCATCCAGCTTGCGGAGCCGCTCTTTCTGCTCGGCAGTAAGAGTAATGCCTTCAAAGATGCGCATATCGCAGGGAGTGTTGCCGCATACCTCTTTGATGCCCTCACGTACAGGTACCTGTGCAGGTGTTACTTTTACGCCTTTGGCTTCAATGAGCGGTCTTGTAGTGGTTGTGGTCTGGGCAAAAGTGGCGGAGGTGCCTATGCCGATGGCTATTATTGCGATTGCAAAAATTTTCTTTATCATCTTGAAAAAGGGTTTTGTCGGTTTAAAATCAAAGTGAAGCATTCGTCGCGCGCCAACTTGTTTCACCATGTAAGCTGTGTTTTGGCTGCTTACGTAGATATGACCGCAGGTCTGTGTATAAGTTTAACCCGAGGTCATAGTCTTAACTCTTTTTAATACTAACCGGCTGAATTGAAAATATTTCTTTAAAACCTTGATTCTACAGATTAGTGTATCGTTCAATCGTCCGGATTGTCCATATCGTCATCATCTTCCCAGTCCAGGAAGAATGTGTCGGCGGTGTACGTCTGCTCCTTGAAAGAGGCCATCTTGCGGGCATCACGCTTTGTGGGACGGCCGAGTCCCTTGCGACGGTCTACAAATCCGGATATGCGATTCATCTCCAACAGGTCGTATTGCGACTGCGGAGTCAGATTCTCAAGATAGTCCTGTACCGATTTCGCTCCCAGTCGTCCGGGGGGGATGGCTTTCACGCGGAAAGTGTAAGTCACAGGAGGTTTGCGCACGTCGACTATATCCCCCGCCTTGACCGTACGCGAGGGCTTGATGTTGACTCCGCCCATACTCACTCGTCCCTTCTTGCAGGCATCGGTAGCTACGGTACGGGTCTTGAACACTCTCATGCTCCAGAGCCATTTGTCTATTCTTTCTTCAGTCTTCGGCATAGCTTACTTGTTGTTGAAATTAGTCATTGCGAAACTAAGGCCGCTAAGGCAATAGGTCCTTGCAGCTTCGGCAGCCACTTCCAGGCGTTCCGGGAGCCGGGCGGCTTCTTCAGCCGGGAATTTACCTAACACATAGTCTATCTGACCGCCACGCTGGAACCCGTTGCCTATGCCGAAGCGCAGACGCGCATAATTCTGATTGCCTAATTCGGAGGCTATGTTTTTCAGACCGTTGTGTCCTGCGTCCGAACCGCTGCCGCGCAGTCGTATCGCTCCGAAAGGCAATGCCAGATCGTCCACTATCACCAACAGGTTTTGCAGGGGAAGTCTCTCCTTGTTCATCCAGTAGCGCACGGCCACGCCACTCAGGTTCATGAATGTGGATGGCTTCAGCACCATCAGCTGTTTGTTCTTGACGCGGAATCGGGCCATGTCTCCGTATCGGCATGACTCGAAATTTGCACCGGCATCCGATGCCAGGCGGTCAGCGGTCATAAATCCTATGTTGTGGCGGGTGTCCGCATATTTGGGGCCTATGTTTCCAAGTCCCACTATCAGGTATTTCATATCTGTGGTCAATGAGGTCTCGCGCGCTTCTCGGGCGCGTGAGGAGAACATACGTGAAATAGCTTTAGGTATCATCGCTCCTGAGGCATGAGAGGATTACAAAGAGGGAGGCGCCAAAAACTCTGACACCTCCCAATGTTTCTTTCAGGTAGCTTTACTCGGCCTTGGCTGCGGCACCACGTGCGGCACGTGTAAGCTGCACGGCGCAGACCACAGCGTTCTTGGCGTTCATAAGCTCCAGTCCCTCGAAGTGGAGGTCTCCTACGGCCAATGACTTGCCCAGACCCAGATTGTCTACATTTACCACGAGACGCTCGGGAATCTTGCCTACCACTGCCTTGACTTTGAGCTTACGCATGGAGAGCGAGAGTTTACCACCGGCTTTCACACCCTCGGCGTGACCTTCGATAGTCACAGGTACTTCCATGACAATGGGCTTTTCGGGAGTTACCTCCAGGAAGTCGATGTGGAGTACAGTGTCCTTGACAGGCTGGAACTGTATTTCCTTCATCACGGCTACACGCTTGTCACCGTTGATGTCCAGGTCAATCTCGAAGATGTCCGGGGTGTAGATGAGCTTGCGGACATCTTCCATACGTACAGCGATGTCTGTAGTGATGATACCGCGCTTTTCGTCAATTACGGCAATCTTCTCACCGGGCTTCAGAGTGCCGGTAAAGGGAAGCTCCACGAGCTTGCCGCCATTGAGGACACAGGGGATACCGCCATTGGCACGGAGAGCTTTGGTAGCCTTCTTGCCGAGGTCAACACGAGGTGTTGCGCTGAGCTGAAATTTCTTCATTTCGCTTTTTTGATTAATTAAGTGTTACTAAAAATAAGTTGTTTGCGCTTCTTGGGTGCGCTCCCGGCCGCGGACCTCCCCTCGGAGGCTGCCCGCTTTCGGCAACAGATTTCCCATCACACTGAATCCGGCATAGCCGGACTCAACAAGTGCTGAAAAGCGACCACAAAATTACAAAATTATTTCCACTCGTGCAACCCACCGCTTGAATTCCACTTAATCAGGAGCGAAAATGATTTATAATCAATAAAATATCTTCTTTGCAACCTTTACTTTTTATCGTGATAGTCTGTTTCTATAAGGTCAACCACAGAAGCATCGGCAAATCTGACATCGTTGTCAGATTTCACCATTACGTCACCGTACTTTGCGTTGATTTGTCCCAATGGGTTATCAAGGAATGAGCGTTTGGCTTTCAGGAAATCGATGCGACCTGTTTTTTCATATTGGTCTGCCAGATACACAGGGGTAATCGGACGGTTAGAGTTTTGAATCCCGGTTGCGACAAATGAATAGATGCCATTGTCCGCATCGGCTTCTAAAATCAGTCCGGGAAGTCCCGCGAGCTTCCATGGCCCGTTCTGCAAAGGAATTTCGGGTGTGAACCATACAGCCCATTTGCGACCGTGATAATCAGCGGTTGCCATAATGCAGTCGTAGCCCAGTACATTTTTTACTGAATCTTCAGCAAGAGTCCATTCTATGTCGTCAAGAGGTTCCTCCACAACGTAATGTTCCATTCCGGCTGTATCATACATCTTCATGTTATTGGATTCAATAGACTTCACCACGTACATGGAGCCGTCCCTGCGTGGCACGTCATCCATTTTACCTCCAAAAACAGCCGCCTTGGCCATCTCCCGGTATTTGGCTTCTCCTTCAGGAGTCGAGTTAAGAGAGTCAATCTGTTCTGTTCGGGGAGAATAAAATTTAGACTGTCTGGTATTTGCAATCAGGACGTACCGATGGGTTGAATCTCTCAATTTGCCTGTCCTCATATTCGGTGATGTCATAGTGTAGCAGACTTCGATATTCTGCTCCTGTGCATTTATCCCTATTGCTGTACATAGGGCGATAAGGAATGTAAATACTTGCTTCATCGTTATTTCATTTTATAGTCCGGTTCAAGGTCGTGTATCAGGCCATCGTATTTCGGTATCTCCACTTGATTGCCGTCATCGTCAACCATATACATTTTTACTCTGATACCCTGGGCGTTCATGATGCTCTCCCGGTGATTCTCGTAATATTCGGAATTTGCAAGGGCCTTCTTGCGATTGACAGGCACATAATCATTCACGAAATACATAGGTTGGATATCGCAGTCGGCGCTTTCAATTCCGGTAGCCATGAAGGAGAAACCGGAATCCGCTTCAGCTTTTAGAATCAGTCCGGGGAGTCCATGCAGTTTCCAAGGTCCGTAAGGCATAGGTACCTCAGGCGTGAACCATGCCTTCCAGTGGCGCCCATGGTAATTGGCTTCGGCCAGGATACATTCATAACCGAGTACATTGATGGTCGAGTCCTCCTTTACATCCCACTGTATTTCCGACATAGGTTCGGTGTACATTCCGAGGTCTTCGCCGTATTTGTCATAGACCGTAAGCGATTCCTCCGCCGGATTAGTGAAGATGTATGTGTATACATCCTTATTCGGACCCTTTGACAAATCCCACAGAACAGAGCCGTCAGGCTCGACGGTCATACATGTCTTTTTAATTATTTCTTCATACTTCGCTTCGCCACCGGGAGAGTATTTCAGTGAGTCTACCCACTGACTTATATGGTTAAAATATTTGGCTTCCGCCGTAGATGCTAATAGCGACATTTTCCTGGTTTTTGTTTTGCCGCTTACGGCGGGCTGGCAATAATCGTAGCCCACAAGTATTTCAGCCTTGTTCTGTGCCAAGGCGGCGGCTGCTGCAAAATTCAGTATTATTAATGTGATTGTTCGGTTCATTCTTAAAAAGCCTTCTTATTTTATCAGTGTAATTGAGAATAGAAGTTGGCGGCCACGGAGGGAACAGCGTCGCTCGAATGAGGAGAGTTCGGAATAGGTGGTGTAACTGTATTCGCGACGGTCAAGAATGTTAGTCAGCGATGCGCCCACTTCCATGCGTTTCGAGGGTTTGAAGGTAAGTTTCGCATCAAGCATGAATATGTTTTTGAATCTGTTTTCTTCAATCTCGTTGCGGTAATGTTCACCGCTGACTTGCAGCTCCCATTTGCTATGAGGCATGAAGTCAAGACTCAATTCGTTGGTCAGTGATGATAGCCACGAGGCCGATTCACTGTTCATTGACAGGCGCGAGTCGCTGTATCTTACGGAATAATCGAAGCTGAACCGACGTCCGGCGGCTCCGTTTATTTTGGCTCCGATGTTCCAGCTGTCTGTGACGGATTCTACAGGCTGCTGTTGCGAAAGGAGGCGTGAGGAATTGCGCATATACGAGCCGTTGATGTTGCAGCTGCCGCGCATAAAATCAAGGGTTTTGCCTATGGAGGCGGATGTCATAAGCATCTTTGAGTCGTTTTTGGCGTCAGTGTAGCCGTACACGACATAATCGCCGAAAAGTTGCTGCGACAGAGTATACGGTATATGGCTCCATGAGTGAATGACCGCTCCGTTGGCGAAGATGCCGTGGCGTGTATGCTTGTATTGGAACAATGCCGAGATATTCTGTGACGTGGAATTGTAGAAATCATAGACTCCGGCCTTCAGCGTCCTGTAGTCTGTCATTATCAGTGCCGGATGAACGAGGTTGAGATTCATAGGCGAGCGCCCCAATCCTCCGCGAATCGTGCCGGAGAAGCGATTGCCCGGTTTCCAATTCAGGCTTAGCGATGGTGAGAAATACACCTCGTCTCGGTTGGCGATGGCTTTATGGAATGAATAACGGGCATAGCTGACAGGAAGATTCAGAGTGAGATTCACACGCTGAACCCAATATTCGAGTTTAGGAGTGGCGTATATGTTGACGTAGTTGGTGCTGACAACATTAATGGTCTCGCCCGGCAACGCCTCGGGCAACTCAGGCAGTTCGGAGTTCATTGACCTCCGGTAACCTTTGAAACCACCTTCGAGACTTGTCGTAACGCCCTTAAAAGAAAAGGTGTATGCTGCGCTCTCCTGCGTATAGAAAGCATGGTCACCGATGTGCTGCCTCAGTCCCTCTCCTCTCTCTCCGCTGACGCGAAGCGTCTGCGGCAGTGACTCCCATTCATTGCGGCTCTCAAATGTGACAAGGTGTCGTTCCTTGAAACGTTGTATCATCTTGAAGTGGTTGCTGACAAAGTAATCGGGATTGTCCACATTCTGTATGTTGGGCAGTGTTCCTGTTGTGCCGAGTGTCAGTTCATCCCAATCGATATTGGTTTTCAACGTGTTGTTGATGAACGCCGTCTTTTGGTTCAGTTCATAGATGAACTTGCCGCTGAGTGAGTGCCTATGCTCTCTGCCACTACTGTTTTCGGCAATTACATGGTTGCCGCCTTTTAGGAAATACGTGGTGATGCCTGAGGCTTCGCCAGCGAGACGATTGAACGAGTAGTCTATGTTTGCCTTGAACTCTCCGCGACTGAGTTTCCACAGATTGTTGACAGAGACTAGAAAAGAGCGGTTGAACATTGTGCGGGTACTGCTGAGGTCGGGTGTCGACGGCAAACCTACACTCACATAACTGTCAAGACCGGTATAGCGAAGGTTGCTGAAGAAATCGGTGGATGAAGCCGAAATATCCTCTCCGGTATTGTTGGCTCGAAAAGTAGTTATATTCTGAAATCCGGGCATAGCGGCCATCGCGAATAATTCGCCGTCCCATACAGCACCTTCCGGTTGCCAGGACCAGCCTCCGCCGATGTTGCCGTGAAATGTCCATGTGGCTTTCGCTTTTTTCTTCAGTTTCAGATTAATGGCTGCTTTATCTGAAAATGAAATACCTGACAGTACCTGCATGGGCTGATGATTCTCCATTACTTCCACGGCACCTACATCATCGTGGTTGATGCCGTTGGTGGCTATTCCGTATTTGCCGCCGAGCATGTCGGCGCCTTCGATGTAAAATTTATTGATGTCCTCGCCCTGATACTGTATTTTGCCGTTATTTGCCACATCTATTCCGGGCATACGTTTCAGCACATCGCCTATGGAACGGTCCTGCGCCTGTGCGAAACCACCTACTTGATAGGTAATTGTATCACCCTGTTCGCGTATGCGGTCAGCTTTCACAGTCACCTCTTTCAGCAATGTAGTACCGGCCTCCATATAGATGGTCAGCGGAAATGAAACGCTGTCAAGCGGCAACGATTGCTTGGAAAAACTCATCATTGTCACCTCCAGTCGGCAACCTTTGACCGACGGAACCGTCATAGAGAAAGTGCCATCGGATTTTGAGGATGTAAATTTTTTGATTTTACCGTCTGCGCCCTTCACCATGACCGATGCTCCTGCAAGTGGCTCGTTTGCCTCTCGGTCAATCACATTGCCAGTCACGCTGACTTGCGCCACGGCACCGGACACAGCAAATAAACAAAGCAGAAATGTGATGAGCTGTTTCATAAATCGTGCGCAATGAAGAAGCTGTATGGAATAGGCAAAAGGCCGGATTCATACCAAATCCGGCCTTTTGCTATACGGAAGTGGAAACTTTATTTCAGATTATGGGCTGCGGACAGGAGCACTTCGGAAACGGTGGGATGACCGAAAATAATGTCTGTCATCTGAGCATGGGTAGTGCCACGGCTCATAAGGTCGGCTGCCTGCTGTGCCAGGTCGGCTGCCTGTACACCCATTATGTGGGCTCCTATGAGACGCATATCCTCTGCACGGAATATGAGTTTGCAAAGTCCTTCAGGCTCGCCCAGGGCAAGTGCCTTGCCGTTTGCCCTGAAGAAGGATGTGCCTGTCTTCACTGCTATGCCTTGTTCTTTGCACTGGTCGGATGTGAGTCCGGCCATACCACATTCGGGTACGGTGAATACTGCCGAGGGGACTATGGAGAAGTCAATGCTGTCCTCTTTGCCGTCTATGGCATTCAGGGCACGTACTCCCTGGAAGGAAGCGACATGCGCCAGCATCATTCGGGCATTCACATCGCCGATAGCATAGATATGCGGCACGTTGGTACGCATATAGTCATCTACCTTTATGCCTCGGGGTGTGAACTCCACCCCCGCTGCTTCAAGATTCAGGTTGTCCAGACGCGGAGCGCGGCCTACGGCCATGAGAATGTCGGAACTGACCACGGTCTGTTCCTTGCCTTTACATTCATAGGTGGTGACAATCTCGTATTCGGCGTTCTGCTCTATCTTCTTGACAGCGGCAGAAGTGATAATCTCAATGCCTTTCTTGGAAAGGGCCTGTTTCAGACGTTTGGCAATGTCGGAGTCGAAGGGAGGCAAAATCTGCTTCATAAACTCCACCACAGTAACCTTACTGCCCATGGCGTTGAAAATGGACGCGAACTCCATGCCTATAACTCCACCGCCTACTATTGTCAGGCTTTCGGGCACATAGTCTATGGACAGCATATCGGTCGAGGTCTTCACGCATTCCAGCTCTGCGCCGGGTATGGGCAGTGACTTGGAAACGGAACCGGTGGCGATAATGATATTGTCGGCGGTATATTCTTCGCCGGCGGCTACCACTGTCTGTGCGTCCTTGAAAGAAGCGTATTCAGACACTACATTTACTTTGGCCTGTTTCATCATCGCGTCAATTCCGGCACGCAGTGTGCTTACGACTTCGTTCTTGCGCTCCATAACCTTGTCGAAGTCGAATTCGAAAGTGAAGTCGTCAATGCCGAATTTGTCAGCTTCCTTGAACTGAGCCAGAATCTCGGCATTCTTGCACAGACACTTGGTAGGAATACAGCCTTCGTTTAGACAGGTGCCACCGAGGTTCGCACCCTCGAATAGGGTTACATTCTTACCCTGACGGGCGGCGGCCAGGGCGGTTTCGTAACCACCCGGACCGGCGCCTATGATTATAAGGTCTGACTTAGTCATTGGATTTCATCTGTTTGTAGTTAAGCACGGGGTGTTTGGCCGCGCCAGTCTCGTCAAGTTTGCGCACCGGAGTTGTGAGAGGTGCGTTCTTCACGTCATCCGGAGTCTCGCGTGCCTCTTTGGCCACCTTGTGCATAACTTCGATAAACTCATCCAATGTTTCCTTGCTCTCTGTTTCAGTGGGCTCTATCATCATTGACTCGTGGAACAGGAGGGGGAAGTAGATTGTGGGAGCATGGAAGCCGTAGTCCAGCAGACGCTTGGCCACATTCAGAGTGGTGACGCCGGTAGATTTGTCCTTCAGGCCGTCGAATACGAACTCATGCTTGCAAACGCCTTCTATAGGGAGCAGATAGTCGTCCTTGAGGCTCTCTTTGATATAGTTGGCATTGAGAGTGGCCATAGGACCGACATTCTTGATGTTTTCTTTGCCCAGGGTCAGGATATATGCGTAGGCTTTCATCATCACGCCGAAGTTTCCGAAGAAGGTGGAGATGGAGCCGAGGCTGTCTTTGCCGAAATCCACATAGAACTTGCCCTCGGCGTTTTTCTTGACGTGAGGATTGGGCAGAAGGTCGGTAAGCCCTTTGCGCACACCTACAGGACCGGAGCCGGGGCCGCCGCCGCCGTGAGGAGTGGAAAAAGTCTTATGCAGGTTGATGTGCATGATGTCGAAGCCCATATCGCCGGGACGTACTTTGCCGAGCAGGGGATTGAGGTTTGCGCCGTCGTAGTAGAGCAGACCTCCGGCCTCGTGTACAAGTTTGGCTATCTCCATAATCTCGGTCTCGAACATACCGAGTGTGTTGGGGTTAGTCATCATTATACCGGCAATCTCATCGTTCAGCAGAGGCTTGAGGTCCTCGACGTCGATGGAACCGTTGGGTTTGGACTTCACTTCCACTACCTGCAGACCGGCTACCATTGCGGAGGCCGGGTTTGTGCCGTGAGCTGAATTGGGGACAATCACCTTACGGCGCTTTGTGTCACCGCGCTGCTCATGATATGTGCGCATCACCATTAGACCGGTAAGCTCTCCGTGCGCACCGGCATACGGATTGAGAGTAAACTCTTCAAGTCCTGAAAGTGAGGCCAATGCCTGCTGAAGGTTGTAGTAAAGCTCCAAAGCGCCTTGCACTGTATCTTCACTCTGCAGGGGGTGCAGTCCTGCAAACTGCGGCAGCTGGGCGACTTCCTCATTAATCTTCGGGTTGTACTTCATCGTGCAGGAACCCAAAGGATAGAAACCGGTATCTACGCCGAAGTTCTTGGTGGACAGGTTGGTATAGTGGCGTACCACGTCAAGTTCGCTTACCTCGGGGAGGTCCAGGGGTTCGCTGCGACGCAGAGCGGCGGGAATAGTGGCAAGAGAACCTGATTTGAACTTGTTGGCCGGAAGCTCATAGCCCTTGCGGCCGGGACGTGACAGCTCAAATATCAATTTATCGTAGTATTTCATCAGTCTTCAGTCATTAAAGTGATAAGGAAGTCAATTTCTTCTTTTGTACGTTTCTCTGTAACAGCAAGCATAATCATGCCGTCGCCAAGATTGAGACCACCCATGATGCCGTTTTCGGCCAAACGGGCGTTGAGGGCGTCGATGTCCTTGTCTGTCTTGAGGACAAACTCCTTCAGGAAGGGCTTGCCGGGGAAAGCCTCGGTATATTTGCCGCTCTTCACCAGCTGCTCACACAGATAGTGCGCGCCATCGGAGGCGAGTTCGTTAACTTCTACCATACCCTGCTTGCCCATGAGAGCCACGTAGATTGTGGCATAGAGACACATAAGGCTCTGGTTGGAACAGATGTTTGAAGTCGCCTTCTCGCGACGGATGTGCTGCTCGCGGGCCTGGAGGGTAAGTACGTATGCGCGTTTTCCGTCTGCGTCGGTGGTGGCGCCTACAACGCGACCCGGCATCTTGCGGAGCTGAGCCTGGGAGCAAGCTATATAACCCAGGTAGGGGCCGCCGAAGCTAAGAGGCATACCGAGACTCTGACCGTCGCCGCAAGCAATGTCCGCGCCCCACTCTTTGGGATTGCGGAGTACTGCGAGTGTGGAGGGGTCTCCGTTAATGGCGAACAGAGCCTTGACTGCATGTACAGCGTCAGCCACACCTGTGAAGTCCTCTATGATACCATATTTGTTGGGAGTGGGCAGGATGACACCGGCCACATCACCGGACTCCAGCAGAGCGCGCATGGCATCCAGGTCTGTGACGCCGTCTTTCTCGGGAATGACAGTGAGGTCTACTCCGTGGAATTTGGCGTACGTCTTCACTACTCTGATAACACGCTCGGAGAGTGTGGAGGATATGAGGACACGGTTTTTCTTTCTTGCGGAGGCCACCATCATAAAGGCGGTCTCTGCAGTAGCGGTAGCACCGTCATACATAGAAGCATTGGAACACTCCATGCCGGTGAGCTCGGAAATCATGCTCTGATACTCGAAGATGTACTGAAGCGTGCCCTGGGAAATTTCGGGCTGATAGGGAGTGTAAGCTGTGTTGAACTCACTGCGGGAAAGCAGGTAGTTGACCACAGAAGGAGAATAGTGGTCGTAAGCGCCGCCGCCGGCAAAGACAGTGAGCTGTCTGTTCTTATTGCCCAGTTCGTTGAAGAATTTGCGGATTTCCAATTCCGACATAGCGGAAGGGATGTTGTAGTCCTGTTTGAAAATCACTTCCTCAGGCACTTCGGCATACAGGTCATCGATGCTTTTTACGCCGACACGTTCAAGCATTGCCTCGATGTCCTCTGAGGTATGAGGTATGAATTTGTTACTCATTATTGTAAAAGTTTCAGTCTTGTTTAAATACAATAGGGTTACAGGGTCTGAGCGACGCCGTAGAGGACGCAGCACATCAACCCTATAACCTTATATCATATCTGCGCATGGGCGCTGAGATACAGAAATTATTCCTCGCAAACTTTAGCGTAAGCGGCTGCATCCATGAGGGCGTCAATCTCAGAGGGGTCGGAGACTTTCACCTTCATAATCCAGTTGGCGTAAGCGTCCTGGTTAATGAGTTCGGGAGCATCCTCAAGAGCCTCGTTGATTTCAACTACCTCGCCGCTGACGGGAGACATAAGGTCGCTGGCAGCCTTTACGGACTCCACGGCGCCGAACTCTTCGCCGGCTGTTACTTCATCGCCTACCTCGGGCATATCAACGTAAACGATGTTGCCCAAAGCGTGCTGTGCGTAATCGGAAATACCTACTGTGGCGATGTCGCCCTCAAGTTTAACCCACTCGTGAGAGTCGGCATAGCGGAGTGTGTCTAATACTTTGCTCATGATATTCTTAGTGTTATGTTTATTGATTTATCCGGTTGTTATTTTTTGTAGTTTTTGTCGTAGAAACGTTTCTTGCAGACAACGCCGGGGAATGTCTTTTTGCGGATACGTATTTCTACGGGGGTGCCGAGCTTTGTGTAAGGTTTTTCAACCATAGCCATAGCTACGGATTTGCCGGTGGAGATGGAGTTGTAGCCTGTGGTTACATAACCTACGACCTTGCCGTCTGCTTCTACGGGATAGCCGTGACGGGGAATAGCCTTGCCTTCAAGTTCAATACCTACCACACGACGTGTCACACCCTCGGCCTTTTGCTTGGCCAGGGCCTCACGACCGATGAAGTCCGTGGGCTTGTCAAGTTTCACGAACATACTTAGGCTGCCCTCCAGAGGTGTGATGTCATCAGCCAGCTCGTCTCCATACAGAGGCAGGCCGACCTCGAAACGCAGGGTGTCGCGGCAACCGAGACCACAGGGAGTCACCCCGGCTTCCATGAGCTTGTCCCACAGACGCTGAGTGAACTCGTGAGAGCCATAAACCTCAAAGCCGTCTTCACCGGTATAGCCGGTACGGGAGATTATCACATCCTCGCCTTCAATGTGGAATGTCTTGAAGTTGTAGAAAGCGATTTCGTTCAGGGGCAGACCCAGGATGCGCATCAGTATCTCCTCGGCTTTGGGACCCTGTACGGCAACCTCGCCGTAATAGTCGCTCTGATTCTCCACCTTGACATCGAAGTCTTTGGAGTTCTTCTCTATCCAGGCGAAGTCCTTTGCGATGTTCGCAGCGTTGATGACCAGGAAATACTCCTCGTCGTTCACTTTATATACAAGCAGGTCATCCACAGTACCGCCATTTTCATAGCACATCATGCCATAGAAAATCTGTCCGTCGGGAGCCCCTGTCACGTCGTTTACGAAAATATGGCTGACAAATTCGTATGCTTGCTTGCCTGTGACTCTCACCTCGCCCATGTGGCTGACATCGAAAACGCCTACATTGTGACGCACGGCGTTGTGCTCATCAATGATAGTGGTGTACTGGATAGGCATATCAAACCCACCGAAAGGTGACATGAGCGCGCCCTGCTTTACATGACGGTCATGAAGACAAGTTTTAATGAGATTTTCTTCCATTATAATAGATTTAAGATAAATTTTGATTTTATTCAGAATCTCCGTTTTGCATTTGGCTCCATCGGTCAATTGTGATTCTACGGAGATTGTTGAAATTCGATGTAAAGGTAGTTATAAGATTTGAGATTACAAAATTTCCGAATGATTAAGTTTTTATACATCGGAAATTTTGTAGTCAGACAGGGTATTATATTTTTTAAAGGAGGACTTACAGCACAAGGAACTTCAGTCCGTCGTAGGCCAAATGCACATTCTCGGGAAGAGTCTTCTCCACATCGGCATGACATCCCATTTCGTGACAGATGTGAGTGAGATATGCTTTCTCCGGTTTCACTTTGGAGATAAATTCCAGGGCCTCCTCAATATTGAAGTGTGAAAAATGGGAACGTCTCCTAAGTGCGTTGACTATAAGTACTTTTACTCCTTGGAGCTTTTCTATCTCGCTGTCGGCCACTGTCTTTGCGTCAGTAATATATGCAAAGTCGCCAATCCTGTAACCGAGGATAGGCATAGCGGCGTGCATGACATGAACCGGCACTATTTTCACTCCTTGGAAATAGAACGGGGTCTCCCCTATCTCGTGCAGGGAGATTTTAGGGACTCCGGGATATGGCGTTTCGCGGAAGCAGTAATCCAGCCGACGACGTAAGTCATCGGCCACAGGTGGCAGAGCGAACACAGGCATGGCCTTATCCGCTCCGTATGCCCGCAAGTCATCCAGGCCGCCCACATGGTCGTAGTGCTGGTGGGTAAGCAATGTGGCGTCAATGTCAAGTATACCACTGCGCAGAGCCTGTGTCCGTAAATCAGGAGATGCGTCAATCAGGAAGGTCAGTCCGTGGGTCTTGATAAGAATCGAAGCCCGCAGACGTTTGTCCTCAGGCGCTTCAGAATAGCATACATCACAGAGGCAAGCCGGCTCGGGCACACCCTTCGAGGTTCCGCTGCCAAGCACTTCGACATGAACGGCGGTGTCAATGAAGTTCACTTCGGGCGACAGCAGGATGCCGTATTTCTTCTTTACCGTGTGTATTATGTGGTCTGCCAACGCTTTGACTGATGCTCCGGAGGCGTTACGGGAATTTACAATCACCAGACATTGCTTTTCGTAGACCTGCGCGCCACCTAATCTCATACCCTTGAGTCCGGCGTGTTCTATCAGCCATCCGGCCGGTACTTTCACATAATCGTCATCTATGTCGTAATGAGGTACATCGGGATTAAGGGAAAGGACGTAATTCTCGTAATAAGAGCGGAGAATGACCGGGTTCTTGAAGAAACTGCCGGCGCTGCCAGTTTCCTTTGGGTCCGGCAACTTGGAGTCACGCACACGTATTATCTCGTCGCGCACCTCGCGGATTGTAGGGTTATGCCCCAGATGTCGGCATAAATCTTTTAGAGGGCCGTAGTCAAGGTGTCTGGCCTCAGTGCCGGGTGTGAGCCGGTAGCAGACACGCAGCACGTAATAGCGCCCCTTGGCCTCATGCTTGAAGATGCTGTCGCGGTATGATAAGCGGCACTCCTCGTTGGTAAAGGTGCGTACGGTATGAGTGAGACGGTCATAACATTCTACTTTAAAGAGACAATCCTTTGCCTCCACACCGTAGGCACCTATGTTCTGCACTGCGCTCGCACCTGCCTGACCGGGAATTCCGGCAAGGTTTTCCAGTCCGGCAAGCCCGTTATCGACGCAGAAATCCACAAGGTCCTCCCACTCTTCACCGGCACCTGCTATAAGGTAGACGGTACTCTCGTTTTTACGATATGCCTGCAGCCCTTTGATGCAAGAACGCAGGACCATACCGTTGAAATCTCTGACAAACAGCAGGTTGGAGCCTCCACCTATATGTAGTACTTCACTTTGCTGATACTCAGGTGTGCGCATTATCTGTTGCAGCTCTTTCACCGAACCGTATTCGGCAAAATATTTGGCTTTGACAGGCACGCCGAAAGTAGTCAGCGAAGTGATGTCATAGTTTTCTTTAATCATTTTATACTCGAATAAACTTCAAGTCAAGTTGCTGATAATCCTCAGGCCTTGCGATTGTCTTCTATCCAGCGGCGGGCGTTCACAAAGGCCTGGAGCCAGGGTGTCACCTGGTCCTTAAGGTGTGTCTGCGGATAAACAGCGCATTGCCAGGGGAAGATGGCACGTTCCAAGTGAGGCATCATGGCGAGGTGACGGCCATTTTTGCTGACAATACCGGCCACAGAGGCTTGCGAACCGTTGGGATTGCCGGGATATGATTTGTAATCGTATTTGGCAATGACATTGTATTCGCTGAGTTTTTCGGAGAATGAGAATTTTCCTTCGCCATGAGCCACCCAAATACCGAGTCTGGTACCGGAAAGGGAGCCGAACATCACGCTGTCGTTCTGCGGTATCTCTACAGACAGGAAAGCGGACTCGAATTTATGGGAATTGTTGTGGAGCAACTTATGGGCTTCTTTGTGTTCGGGATAAAGAAGGCCAAGCTCAGCCATAAGCTGACAACCGTTGCATATACCGAGTGAAAGAGTATCTTCGCGCTTGTAGAAATTCTCAAGAGCCGTGCGGGCCTTATTGTTGAAGAGGAAGCCTCCGGCCCATCCTTTGGCGGAACCGAGTACGTCGGAGTTGGAGAAACCTCCGCAGAAGACAATCATATTTACATCCTCAAGTGTCTCGCGGCCCGACGTAAGGTCAGTCATGTGGACATCCTTGACATCGAATCCGGCCAGATACAGGCTGTAAGCCATCTCACGGTCTCCATTCACACCTTTTTCGCGGATAATGGCCGCACGCACACCGCTGCGTCCCTGACGGTCCTCCGTGAGGCCAAGGTCGGCCAGGCGTCCGGTCCAGTTCTTGGGCAGTTTGAATCTTACGGGCTGTCTGCTGTAGTTTTTAAAACGCTCATCGGCGCATTTTGCACCGCTCTGGTCGCGGTCAAGCAGATAAGAGGAGCGGTACCATACGTCGCGCAGAGCGTCAATGTCAAAGGTGTGCGCATATTGCCCGTTTCTGACAGCCATCCGGCGGTCTTTTATTGTGGAACCTATGTTGAATACTTCCACACCGAACTCACCGAGCGTCTCCATTACATTGTCTGCGGCAGATTTCTTTATCTGAAGGACAACGGCGGGATTTTCGGCGAAGAGAGCCTTCACTACATCGGTCTCTCCTATGCAAGAAAGGTCGATGTCCAGGCCGCCTTTGACATTGGCGAATGTCATCTCGAGCAGAGTGGTGACAAGACCGCCTGCGCTCACATCGTGTTGTGCCAGTACCAGGCCACGTTCATTGAGCTTTTGCAGGCCATTGAATGCCTTGGCAAAGTAAGTGGGGTCTGCGACTGTGGGAGCATCATGTCCAATTTTGTTGAGAGCTTGTGCGAAAGCGGAGCCACCGAGTCTGAAGCAGTCGCGGCTCATGGGCAGATACAGGATAAAGGAATCGGAATCACGGAGTACGGGAGATACGACCTTACGTATGTTGCGCACCTCGCCGGCAGCGGAAATAATGACAGTTCCGGGGGCATAAACCTTGTCCTGACCATATTTTTGGGTCATGGAAAGGGAGTCCTTGCCTGTGGGGATATTTATGCCGAGCTCGCAGGCAAATGCCGAACAAGCCTCCACAGCCTTATACAGACGGGCATCCTCGCCGGCGTTTTTACAAGGCCACATCCAGTTGGCCGAGAGGGACACGGACTTAAGGCCCTCTTTGAGCAGAGCGCCGGATATGTTTGTCAGAGCCTCTGCTATAGAAAGTACCGAACCCTTGGCCGGGTCAATGAGCGCCGCCTGAGGCGCATGACCGAGGGAGGTGGCGATACCCGCCTTGCCGTGATAGTCGAGGGCAACGACGCCACAGTCTGACAGGGGGAGCTGGAGCGGACCCTGGCATTGCTGACGTGCGATGCGTCCTGTCACAGAGCGGTCCACCTTATTGGTAAGCCAGTCCTTGCAGGCGACGGCCTCTAACTGAAGTACTGCCTTCAAATATGAATCGATTTCGTCACAATTATAAGTGACATCGGCAAATTCACGGGTAACGGTATTGTCTGTCATCACCGTCTTGGGACTGTTGCCGAACATATCAGACATCGCGAGGTCTATCGGCTTTACGCCATCTTCCTGTCTGAAGACAAATCGGTAGTCGTCGGTAGTCTCGCCTACCACGTAGAAGGGAGCCCGTTCACGCTCGGCAATCCTGCGTACCATTTCAGTATCCTCGGACTTCATGACAAGCCCCATACGTTCCTGGCTCTCGTTGCCTATGATTTCTTTGGAGGAGAGTGTCGTGTCGCCCACGGGAAGCGCGCTCATATCAATCTTGCCGCCGGTGGCTTCAACCAGTTCGGAAAGAGCGTTGAGGTGACCGCCGGCGCCATGGTCATGAATTGAGACACAAGGGTTGTCCTCCATTTCGGCTAGGGCGCGTACCACATTGCTGACGCGCTTCTGCATCTCCGGATTGGCGCGTTGTACGGCATTAAGCTCGATGGAGTTGTCGTATTGGCCTGTTTCAACAGAGGAAACAGCGCCGCCGCCCATGCCGATGCGGTAGTTGTCGCCACCCATCACCACTACTTTCATGCCGGGTTCCGGCTCACCTTTTATGGCGTCTTTGACGGTGCCGAATCCTACGCCGCCGGCAAGCATTATCACTTTGTCGTAAGCAAGAGTGCGGGAGTGTTCGTGATGCTCGAAAGTGAGGACTGAGCCGCAGATAAGAGGTTGGCCGAATTTGTTGCCGAAGTCCGAGGCGCCGTTAGAGGCTTTGATGAGTATTTCCTCGGGAGTCTGGTACAGCCATTTTCTGGGTTCGGGAGCGGACATTTCCCAACTGCGAATCTCGTCGGGACGCGGATAGGAGGTCATATAGACGGCTGTGCCGGCGATAGGCAGGGATGCCTTGCCGCCGCCCAGACGGTCTCGTATTTCGCCACCGGTACCGGTAGCCGCGCCGTTGAAGGGTTCCACGGTCGTAGGGAAGTTATGAGTCTCGGCTTTGAGGGAAATGACGGTCTTGATAGTCTTTTCTTCAAAGTAATCGGGCTGCGAGGGATTGACAGGAGCGAACTGTTTCACTTTCGGACCCTTCACAAACGCCACATTGTCCTTGTATGCGGAGACAAGGGAATTGGGATTCTCCCGGGAAGTCTTCTTGATTAACTTGAATAGCGAAGAGGGCATCTCCTTGCCATCAATGATAAATGTGCCGTTGAAAATTTTGTGGCGGCAATGTTCAGAGTTCACCTGCGAGAAGCCGAAGACCTCGGAGTCTGTGAGCTTTCGGCCCAACTTTTCTTCCAGAGAGCGAAGATAGCTGATTTCATCGTCGGAGAGCGCAAGGCCTTCCTGTGTGTTGTAAGCTGCCAGGTCATCGATATAGACTATGGGGTCGGGGCGTTTGTCTATGTTAAAAACAGTCTGGTTCAGTCCGTCCGGGTAAAGACGTTGCAGCATTTTGTCATAGGAAGGGGTATCGCTATCAGCCTTGAAATACTCTTCTATCCGGGTAATCCCTTCAATACCCATATTTTGGGTTATTTCCACCGCATTGGTACTCCAGGGAGTCACCATCTCTTTACGGGGACCTATCCAGATGCCGTCCAGTCGTTTGGACTTAAGCGGTGTAGCACCGTCGAAAAGCCATGACAGACGTTTCAAATAATCTTCACTCAGGGGGGCGGCGCTCTCCACTGCTATAATGTGGCGAGAACCATCTTTGAAAAATGTTACCATACTGTTCAATAAATCCAATTTCCGGGGATTAAGAGGTTGTCTAAATAGAACCGGCTTAAATTTGTCGCAAAGTTAATTAATTGCCGCGAATTGTGCAAGTATGAGACCTCGTATCACCAAATAATGACTCTTTCAGAGGGGGCTAAATACATTTTGTCAGTATCCTTGACGGAGAAGGCGACGACGAATGGGTCAAGATTGCGCAAAGTGGCGTTTACACGCCATCGGCCAAGGCTATGCGGGTCGCTCTTTGTGCGGACCAGAATCTCTTCCGGGCGTATATTGTCGGCCCATAGGAGGGCGTATGCCAGGTAGAAACCGCGTATGTCGGGTGTTGAGGGCGCTGTATCGAGATAGGCTGTCAGAGCTATTCGAAGGCCACCCTGGTCGGCAATGTTCTCCCCTAATGTGTAACGGCCATTGGCATGGGTTCCCGGCGCTACTTCTATAGCGTCGAATTGGGATACCAGTTTGTCCGCCAAGGCATTGAAACGAGTTTCATCCTCTTCGGTCCACCAGTCGTTGAGATTGCCGTTGAGGTCGAAGCGGCGTCCCTGGTCGTCGAATCCGTGTGTCATTTCGTGCCCTATGACCACCCCGATGGCTCCGTAATTGAGGGCATCGTCTGCCATGACATCGAAATAAGGGGGCTGGAGAATGGCTGCCGGAAAGCATATCTCGTTGACGACAGGACTATAATAAGCATTTACCGTTTGCGGTGTCATGAGCCATTCGGTCTTGTCTACGGGTTTGCCCATCTTGGAATAATTGTCCCTACAATACCAGACCGAAGCACGGTAAACATTCTCCATATATGGCAGCGACTTGTCGATATGAATATCGGAATAGTCTTTCCATTTGTCGGGATAGCCGATTTTTACTGTCAGACGGGATAGCTTTTCAAGTGCTTTCTCTTTGGTGACGCTCCTCATCCATTTGAGTTGAGAAATATGTCTGGCGAGAGCGGAACGCAGATTGTCCACAAGGGCGGCGGCATGTTTTTTGTTCTCTTCTGGAAAAAATTTCTCCACATACAGTTTGCCGACAGCTTCGCCGAGCATGGACGAGGGAATGGCCATGGCTCTTTTCCAACGCGGTTCCTGCTCCTCAATGCCGCTCATTGTGACATCGTACATCTGGAAGGAGGCTTCGATGAAGTCATCGGAGAGCAGACCGGTGGCTCCGTCCACAGCCTGGAAAATCAGGTAGTCCTTCATTGCTCTTTGGCTAAATCCGGGGAGCATAGACATAAAGTTAGTCAGGTAGTTAACACTTGATACATTAAGTCTTTCTACAGGTATTAGGCCGAGTTCGGAGAAGTATGTGTCCCAGTCAAAACCGGAGAACGCGCCCTTGAAATCGGCATATTTGTAGGGGTTGTCAGAGAGTGTGGGGTTGCGGCGCTCCTCACGGGTCTTTTTGTGTTCGGCCAGTCTTTTCTCTATGTCAAGAATATTTGCCACTGCCCTGTTTTGTGCGGTTTCATCGTATCCGCACAGCTCAAATATGCGACGGATATACACCTTATAGGCATTCAGTATCCGGCGGTTGTTGTCGCTGTCTTCAAGATAATAGTCGCGGTCTCCCAGACCAAGGCCACACTCTCCCACATGCAGTATATTCATATCCGAATCTTTGGGGTCGGCACCCACTCCACTGCTGAAAAATGTGGAAGTGATGCCTAAGTGCATAAAAGCCATAAGCGAGGCAAAATCCTTGGGGTCGGCAAAATCAGTGCCTTCAATCCTGTCTATCTGCGATTTGAGCGGCGCACATCCTTCCCTGTTCAGGCGCTCTTCATCCATGCCCATTTCGTAAAGGTCACACACCTTTTGCGCTATGGTGTCAGGCTCTTTACTCTCCGGATTTTCGTTCAGACCGAGAATAAGGTCTTGCAGACGCTTTCTGTTCTCTTCCCTCAGGAGGTCAAACATCCCGAAGCGGGAATATTCCTTTTCCAAAGGATGAGCTTTACGCCACCCTCCGCAAGCGTAATCGTAAAAATTGTCAGCCGGATTTACCGATGTATCGAGATTGGCTGTGTCAATGCCATGTTTATCTATCTTATCCATTCCCGGTTTAATCGTTTTTGATTTCATCAAGACGTATCTGTGCGAGTTCCCAGACACTCATTTCGTTTTCAAGTTTTTTCTGCATGGAGGCGTAGCTTTCAAGTATCTCTGAAGAGCTGTCTCCGGCAGACAGTTTTGCCTCTAACTCGCTTATGGCTTTCTCTAATTCAGCTATTCTCGCTTCCGAATCTTTTACCTCTTTCTCCGCCTTTTTGATGAACTTCTGCATCTCTTTCTGCTCGGCATAAGAAAGTTTCGGATGCTTCTCAGCCCTCTTTTCAGGTTTTATGGTAGCCGGCGTGACGGCCTGAGGTTTATGCTTAGGTTGCGCCTGCGGTTGGACTTTTCGCTCAAGGTCCGAAAGATTTGTGATGTTCTTGCGGTTCAGGAAGTCGTAGATGCCGCCCAGATGTTCGCGCACTTTTCCACCGCCGAACTCATAGACCTTGTCAACCAGACCGTCCAGGAACTGACGGTCATGACTGACCAGGATGACAGTCCCGTCAAAGGCCTTGATGGCCTCTTTAAGTATGTCTTTTGTCTTCATGTCCAAATGGTTGGTAGGCTCGTCAAGTATAAGGAGGTTGCGGGGTTCAAGCAAAAGACGAATCATGGCAAGGCGTGTTTTTTCGCCACCTGAAAGCACTTTGACTTTTTTGTCCGAGGCCTCGCCGCCGAACATAAAAGCTCCTAAAATGTCGCGTACCTTAAGGCGCATATCGCCGGTAGCGACATGGTCGATAGTGTCAAAGACTGTGATTTCACCATCCAGGAGCTGTGCCTGATTCTGGGCGAAATAGCCTATATTGACGTTATGCCCTATTTTCAGGTCGCCGTCAAAGGGTATCTCGTGCATGATGCACTTTACGAGTGTGGATTTGCCTTCTCCGTTTTTGCCGACGAAAGCCACTTTCTCGCCACGCCGCAAAGTGAAGGTGGCCTCGGAGAAGACGTTGTGGTCGCCGTAAGACTTACCGACGTTTTCCAGAATAAGCGGAAAATCGCCGCTGCGCGGTGCAGGAGGGAATTTCAGATGAAGCGCCGAATTGTCTACCTCGTCAACTTCTATAGGTACAATCTTTTCAAGCTGCTTGATTCGGCTCTGTACCTGATTGGATTTGGTGGGTTTATAACGGAAACGCTCTATAAAATCCTTTATTTCAGCTATTTGTTTCTGCTGATTCTCGTATGCGCGTTGCTGCTGTTCTACCCTCTCCTTACGCAGTTCCACAAACTTGGAGTAGTTGACACGATAGTCGTAAGCCTTGCCGCAGGAAATTTCAATGGTCCTGTTGGTCACATTATCAATGAAAGCACGGTCGTGGCTGACCAGCAGCACAGCCTTGGATTTGGACTGAAGGAATTGTTCAAGCCACTGAATGGACTCGATGTCAAGATGGTTGGTAGGCTCGTCGAGGAGCAGGACATCCGGCTTGCGCAAAAGTATCTTGGCAAGCTCTATCCGCATACGCCAGCCACCGGAGAACTCGGATGTGGCACGGCTGAAGTCCGAGCGCAGGAACCCGAGACCCATTAGAGTGCGCTCTATCTCGGCTTCCATGCTTTCTGTGGAGTCCATGTCAAGGCGCTCGTTCAAGTATGTGAGGCGTTCTATAAGTGCGTGGTATTCCGGACTGTCATAATCCGTACGCTCGGCAAGCTGTGCGCTTACCTGTTTCTCCTCCTGCTTGAGTCTGAGCATAGAGTCGAAAACCTTGCGTGTCTCGTTGATAACCGAAGTTTCATCGGCAATATTCATCTGCTGCGGCAGATAACCGATTGTCACTCCCTCCTGGCGGGCCACCGTGCCCCCGGAAGGCTGTTGCAGTCCGGCAATAATCTTGAGCAATGTACTCTTGCCGGCACCGTTTTTTCCAACCAGCGCAACTTTGTCGGTAGCGTTGATGACCGCACTTATTCCGCTGAAAAGAGGGCGAGCGGAAAACTCAACGCCCAAATTCTGTATTGAAATCATACTAAATGTAGTTGGTTGTCACCGAAACAAACGATGGTGAACAGAATCTTTAACATTCAATCGTTAAAGCGCTTTAATATAGGGTTGTAAAAGTCTATACGACGGTCGCGCAGGAATGGCCACCAACGGCGTACCTGTTCGCTTCGTCCCAAGTCTACATCTACTATTTGCAGACACTCTTCAGTGTCCGGAGCCTTAAAGAGAAATTCACCTTGCGGACCTGCCGCAAAGCTGCTTCCCCAGAAGGCTATACCATTGGTCACACCCGATGAATCCGGCTCAAAACCAACTCTGTTGACTGAAATGACCGGCAGACCATTTGCCACGGCATGACCTCGCTGCACGGTAATCCAGGCTTCGCGCTGACGTGCCTTTTCCTCGGGAGTATCGGTAGATTCCCAGCCTATGGCTGTAGGATAAATGAGCATCTCGGCACCGGACAGAGCCATGATTCGTGCTGCTTCGGGATACCACTGGTCCCAGCAGACACAGACTCCCAGCATACCGACTGAGGTCCTGACGGGGCGGAAACCGAGGTCACCGGGCGTGAAATAGAATTTTTCGTAATACGCAGGGTCATCAGGAATGTGCATCTTCCTGTAAATGCCTGCTATAGAACCATCTTTTTCAAGTACTACTGCAGTGTTGTGATACAGTCCCGGAGCGCGTTTCTCAAAAAAGGAAGTGACGATGACTACTCCATATCGGCGTGCCAGTTCCGCATATCTTTTCACCTCGGGGGAGTCGGCGTCTACCTTATGGGCCAGATTAAAATTATCGACATCCTCTGTCTGGCAGAAATAAGGACCATCATGCAGTTCGGAGAGTATAATCAAGTCCGCTCCTGATTCTGCCAGCCGACATATAGAGTCAATATTTTTAGTCCTGTTTGCTTCTATGTCAAAGGAATAACTCCGTTGAGCGATACCCGCTTTAATCGTTTTCTTTTCCATTAGTCAGTGTTTATCTGTTTAACTGCATCGTTGCACAATGCAATGAACCGTGCTGTCGTATAAGCGCCCTGCAATCAATCGGTTCTATTTCCCTGTCGGGATAAGCCACATGTATCAATTCGCAGGCCAAAGAGTCAAGCGTGGGCTGACCGTAAACAGGCACAAACACGGCTTTGTCCGTAACCAGATAGTTGGCATAAGTAGCCGGAAGTCTGTGACCGTCCTCTTCATCGAACACAGGTTCGGGAAGCGGCAGCTCTATCAGATTGTAAGGCTGGCCTTCAGGCGTACGAAAGCCTTTCAGTTGGGACTTCATCCGTTCCAGCTCCGCATAATGTTCATCCTCCGGATTCCGACACCCCACATAGATTATAGTATTGTCCGGACATAGTCTTGCAAGTGTATCTATGTGTCCATCGGTGTCATCGCCTGAGAGTTCTCCATGGTCAAGCCAGAGGAAATGATTAACACCTAATGATTTAGATAAAATTCTCTCGATATTTTCTTTAGATAAACCGCCATTTCTGTTAGGGGAACAGAGACAATGTGAAGTAGTGAGCAAAGTGCCGAATCCATCGGTTTCCACCGAGCCTCCCTCAAGCACGTATCCTAAAAAATCTCGGTATCCGTTTGCCGGGAATCCGGATGAGCCAGGACCGAAAAGTCTGCGGATGGCCAAATTGTCTTTGTCAGCTGCAAATTTCAGCCCCCAGCCGTTGAAACCGAAATCGGCAAGTCTCAGCGCACCTGATTCCCTGTCCTTGAGAGTGAGCGGTCCATAGTCACGAATCCATGTGTCGTTGTAATCTGCCTCGACAATAGAAATTGAGGAAAAAAGGTCAGCAGGCAATACTTTTCCGGCATAATCTACAGAAGGCACGAGGAGGCAGGGATTGGCTTCATGGCGCACTAACGCACGTAGAATGTCAATGTAGCATTTATGTATCTGCGGGAGCATATAGTTCCAGTCAGTTCCCTCAAAAGGCAATGAAAGGATAACCGCCTTCTGTGGCTCCCATTCGGCAAGGAATGTAAACTTACTCATAGTCCGCGTCTTCAAGTGCGCTCCATAGGGATTCCTCCTCGTCGAAACGCATCTGGCAATAATCCACAAAGCCATTTTTCTCGGAAGTGCCCTCCTCGGAACACCAATCCCTGTATACGGTGCGGAGTTCAGGGTCATCGCAAAGCTGACGCTTAAACTCGCTTTCAGCCATATCGATAGAGCGGGCGTTACTCAACACCCCCTCGAATACTTCATAAATATCCAACATCGGTCAGTCATAGAAATTCTAAAAAAACGCCCCAAAGATAGGCAAAAATCCCGATATAATCAAGCTGTTGTCCCTAAATCGTTCTATATATAACAGTTAGACCGTATCGGCAGTGTCGCATCCAAGGCATTTACAAATAATAAAGCCTATCGTCCAAAGTATCGGAACGGCTTCACGCAATCTCATATCTCCGAACTTTTACAATGTGGGTGGGAGAATAATTCAAGAAAAATAGTTAACTTTGCAAACATTCTTACGCGACAATTATGCACGACAACAATACTAAATCGGAATTTACAAGAATACATGACCTGTGTCTTGACGTTTTTGTCAAAAAAATGTCGGATTACGGCACCTCGTGGCGTCTGATGCGTCTGCCCAGCCTCACGGACCAGATTTATATCAAAGCACGACGCATAAGGTCAATTGAAGAAAAACATGAGCATAAAGTGGCCGAAGGCATCGGTCCTGAGTTTATAGGGATTGTCAATTACGGCGTTATTGCTTTGATACAATGCAAGCTGAAACCGGGGGCTGACCTGCCGGCCGAGGAGGCAAAGGAATTGTATAACGATATGTTCGAAGCCGCCACTTCACTGATGTGCGACAAGAACCACGACTATGACGAGGCATGGCGCAGTATGCGTATCAGCTCTTACACAGACTTGATTTTAATGAAAATATACCGTACCAAGCAGATCGAAAGTCTGTCTGGCAACACGTTGGTGTCCGAAGGAATCGACGCCAATTACATGGATATGATTAATTACTCTGTATTCGGATTGATTAAGATAGAATTTGAAGGTTAAGAATTTACATATCATTCAGGAGGTAATAGCGAATATCAGTCGCTTTATTTTGGCGGCTGCATTTATCTTTTCCGGATTTGTAAAGGCAGTAGATCCACTGGGATTCCAGTACAAGATACAGGACTATCTGGCTGCATTCGGAATGGCTTCCTGGTTTCCTTCATTCTTCCCGTTATTGGGAGGTATCGCATTATCTGCCATAGAGTTTTCAATCGGTATCTTTTTGTTCTTTGGTGTCCGGAGAACAGTGGCTTCCACGTTGGCGTTGATGTTGATGAGTTTTATGACACCGTTGACATTGTATCTGGCAATCTTCAATCCGGTGTCCGACTGCGGGTGTTTTGGAGATGCTTGGGTGCTGACTAATTGGGAGACATTTATCAAGAACGTACTCTTGTTGCTTGCTGCAATCGGAGCGTTTAAAGGCAGGAAGATGCTGGTCCGCTTTATCAGTCAAAAAATGGAATGGCTTGTTTCTCTGTACACGCTGTTTTTTGTGTTTACGTTGTCGTTCTATTGTCTTGACCGTTTGCCGGTATTGGACTTCCGTCCCTACAAGGTAGGAAAGAATATACTGGAAGGAATGACGATGCCGGAAGGAGCGAAGCCGAGTGTATATGAAAGTGTCTTTATTTTGGAGAAGAACGGAGAAAATAAAGAATTTACACTGGAGAATTATCCGGATAGCACATGGACATTTGTTGATACACGCACTGTCCTTAAAGAAAAAGGATACGAGCCGGCTATTCATGATTTCTCTATGATAGAACTGAATACGGGAGAGGACATCACGGAAGATGTACTGACTGATATGGGGTACACATTCCTGTTGGTCGCCCACCGGATTGAAGAAGCGGATGACAGTAATATAGACTTGATTAATGAAGTCTATGATTACTCGGTGGAGCATGGCTATAAGTTTTATTGCCTCACTTCTTCACCGGAGGAGCAGATAGAACTGTGGAAGGATAAGACCGGGGCGGAATACCCTTTCTGCCAAATGGATGATATTACACTGAAGACGATGATTCGCTCTAACCCGGGATTGATGCTGATTAAGAATGGGACTATTCTGAACAAATGGAGTGACGAGGATATCCCGGATGAATACGTACTGACCGACAAACTGGAGAATCTGCCGTTAGGACAACAGAAGGTCGGTAATGATGTGCATACGGTTGGCTTTGTGTTCTTGTGGTTCGTTATTCCATTACTGCTGGTGCTTGGAGTAGATGTGTTGGTCGTTCGTCGTAGGGAAAGGAGAAATACCAGAAAAGCTGCGGAAGCTAAGAAGCAAAAGAGTGAAGTGCAAAACATCGTTCCGAAGGTTGGTGAAGAACAAAAAGAAGAGGAGCCGGTTACTGATGGCAGTGATGATTGATAAATTGATACTATCTTCATCTTCCGGAAGGAGGAGAGTGGAGATACTACCGAGACTGATTGTCCGGCTTTGATATAAAGAATGGAAATGGATTTATTAACCCTTTAAATAAAAAACAAAATGAGAAAGAACATTGTTGCAGGAAACTGGAAAATGAACAAAACCCTTCAAGAGGGTATCGCTTTGGCTAAAGAACTGAACGAAGCATTGGCTAACGAAAAGCCTAACTGTGATGTAATCATCTGTACTCCGTTCATCCACTTGGCTTCTGTTACTCCGTTGGTAGACGCTGCTAAGATTGGTGTAGGTGCTGAAAACTGTGCAGACAAAGCATCAGGTGCTTATACAGGTGAAGTTTCTGCTGAAATGGTTGCTTCTACTGGTGCAAAATATGTAATTCTGGGACACTCTGAACGTCGTGCATACTACGGTGAAACAGTTGCTATCCTTGAAGAAAAAGTAAAATTGGCTTTGGCTAACGGTCTGACTCCGATTTTCTGTATCG
>URIC01000034.1 GCA_900547755.1 uncultured Bacteroidales bacterium | reverse complement strand
TTTTAGCCAGTTTAGACTATAAAAAGAGACTGTCCAAACTTGTTAGACAGTCTCTGTCTTATTCGTGGCATCCCGTGAAAACGACGGATTGTTTTTTCGGATGATTACCGACAATATACAATGCACCCCGAAAGTCTTAAGTCTGACTTTCGGGGTGCATTAAAGAATGTCTTGAACCTCTTACTTGATTGTGATTTTCGCAGCGCGCTTAGCGGGCACGAAGCCGTTGGCAGGCATCGCGTTTACACGTTTGCTGTTCAGTCTGTTCACCACATCGTTGCCGGTAACGAGAGCGGGCATACCGCTGGTAGCGGCGGGAGTGGTGTAGCGCACTTCCGTCACGTCGCCCCACTTGTCGTCAGCATTCTTGCCTGCGGCCACTATCACGACAGGAGTAGAGGGGTCTACCTGGAAGTCTGTCTCTATCGGCTCGAAGAAGAACCAGTGGGCCATATTAGGTACCGGAGGTTCGGAACAGAGATCCTCGAGTATTTCAGTCTTCTGCGTGTTGTAAGTCTCCTCCTTGTAGACGCCGAAGCGATAGCAACGTGTCTCGTCATTGGGGGTAAAGGACACGAACAGCGAAGGCTTCTGCTCACCGTCCCAGTCATTCATCACATACTTGCCGGGAGTGACGGTGACGACAGCCTCGCCGGAACCGCCCTGATTCTCGGTGGTGCAGGTGAAAACCTGAAGCGGAGCGTAGTTGGCGTTCTTGTCGATGGGCAGGATAAACACCTCATACTCTTTGCCAGGCTCCATATCGTTCCATGTGTTCTCGGTGGGACCGCTCTTTGCCTGGCCCCATAACTTGATAATGTCAGAGAGGCAGCTTGCGCCGAAGAATGCACCCATTTCCTCATACTGGCGCTGTATTTCGCCTTTCTCGCCGGCCACAGTGTAGTACTCCAGCACGTCTGCGTTGGGTGTGAACTTGATTGTGAAGCTGAATTTGTCAGCCTTCACCAACTCTGCCGTAACCTGCGGATTGCCCTCCACCGGGGGAGCGTAAGCGGTGAACTCGCAGTGAGAAATCTCTACGTCGGTGCCATAGCTGTCCCTGGCAGCCGTCACCACACTGTACTCGCCGCCGGGGTTAAGCTCGATGCCGGACAGGGTGCCGTTGTTGAAGTCGTCGGCGAACTCGTGGCTGCCTATGCTGCGCAGATACTTGAACATGACCGTGGGGTCGGAATACATTCTCACCATAGCGGTAGGCACCACATTGAGCAGATAAGAGGTACAGGAGGCGGAGCGCTTTACGCTCACTGTAAGTTCATTCTCACGGACATCGTTCACCTCCACCTCGGCCCTTACTTCGCCGGGCACATTGATAAAGGAGATGTTGTCTACGTTCCCGAGCACATAGCTCTGGAAATTGAATTCGCCCGGGAAGTTAAGCAGAAGGCGATTGGGTTCCTCAGCCTGCATATTGAAGGCCGATAAGCCGGCGATAGCTACCGCCGCCGATATGAGATATTTTTTCATTTCTTAAAGAATTTAACTGTTTTATTGTCGATAGAAAGAATGTAAAGGCCTGCGGGCAGGCTGCTCACGTCAAGGCTTTCGCCCCGCCAGTGAGAGAGGGACAGATGGCAGACGCCACTCACTGAGTAAATGCCGAGGGCGGAGTCTGAGAAAGCGCCCTCCACCATAAGAAGATTGTCTACGGGGTTCTCACGCAGACGTATCTGTGCGGAAGGGTCAGCCACGACTCCCTCCAGCCCCGTACTTACGTAGAACGACAGCCTGCTGAAAGCGTCCCAGCTCATGCTCTCCGTCTCGGAACCGTTGGTCACGGTGACTCCTTGTCCGAAAGTAATGCGCGTGTCGGTGGTCAGCGGCGCCGTCTTCACGGCCTCGCCGTTCTCCGACAGGAAACGCACCACTCCGGCACTTGCCGATACCGCCGGCAATAAGGCGGCACAGGCAAAAAGGGATGTAAGGATTTTTTTGTTCATAGAGTTAATTATTTAAAAACTTGTGGCCGGCGGCGGTAATCAGCCGCCGCCGGCCTGTGTGATGTCAGTGCCATAAGGCACCGGGGATTGTTACTTGACTACGAACTTGCTGACATTCTTGCCTGTCTTGCGGATATAGATGCCGGGAGCCAGGTTATCCTTGTCAAGGACACGTATACCGTTGACGTCGAAGAGCATGGAGTCGCCGTCCTCGGCGTTGATGCCGTCGATGCTCATGACAGGCTCTCCTTCTCTTTCTATAATCAGACGTGTCACATAGTTGACCTGTGAGCCGAAGCGATACATGGCCATATACTTCGGTACGAATGTCATCTTCTCTGTGTCAACATCCTCATCCTTCACGAAGAGCGGGTTGTTGATAAAGTCAGACAGGTTGACCCATTCGTCGTAAGCGCCGTTGACCTCAGTGTTGCCGCCGATGCGCAGACGTACCAGGTGTTCGGTGTCAGTGAACTCCCATTCGGTCATCTCGCTTGTAATCTCGGTGATAGGTTCGTCGGAAACCATCACATATACGGCAGTGTAGCTGGAAGTGTCGCCGACCTTGACGGCCTTGATACCATTTTCAAACGCTGTCGTGTTATACAGGATTGTCTCCTCGGGATAGTAGTAGAATGTGTTGCGGTCAATACCCCAACCGCTGTAGTAGTAGAAACCGCCGTTGTAAACATACTCGTGACCGTTGACGGTACCCTTGTATGTCTTGACTTCCGAGTTGTTGAGGTCAGCCTCGTCGGTAGTGAAGACCGTAGGAACGATTTCGTCCATCATCTCCGTGAACTTCTCCACAGTATAGCTGGCCGTCACCTTATCGCTCGGCTTCCAGGGCTCATCGCCTGTACACCATGCCACGATAGTCATATCCTCATCGATAGCGATTTCGAGATTTGTTCCGTCGGAAACCTTCTCCTCGCCACCATTTATCGTGTAACGGACGGCGGTAGCGTGGTTGGAACCGTATACAGTAACCTTAGTGCCCTTCTCTACCTCGGTACCGTCTTCCAGACTGAATGTCGGAACGCCAAGCACATCGGATACTACGGAGAAGTAAACCTCCATCTGCGCGCTCTTGCTGTAGCCTTCGGCCTCGGCGTAAGCGGTCAGCATCATCATTCCGTTGAGAACCGCGTCTTCGGGAACGGTGATTGTAAGCGGAGAAGCGCCGGTAACAGGCTCGTAAGCCTTGTTGTTGTCCGGGTTTTCGGTGTCAAGCTGAGTCAGCTGGGCGGTGATGGTCGCGCCCTCGGTCTCGTCGGTGATTACAATCTGCTGGCCGATAAGAGCCTCCCAGATGTATTCGGTGACATTGGGGGTCGCCGCGCTCGGCATCTCGAGAGTCCACTCCATAGAAGCGGTCTCGCTGTCCTTGGCGCCTTCCTGCGAGCAGTAAGCCTCTACCTTGAGCAGGTCGCCGGTCTTGCCGGGAGCCTTGAACTGAATCATGCTTTCGGTGTAATCCTTGGAAAGCTCGGCGTCTGTCTCGCCGTTCACAGTCACATTGACATGTGTAGTGCAACCGGGCTCGCTGCTGATATAGACAGTGCTGCCGGGCACCATGGGACTGTCGTACGAGTAGACAGTGGGAACCTTGCAGGTGATTTCGGGAGCAGCTGTACTCCATGTCACTATTACATCTGTATATCTCTCCTGAGATACAGTCACAAAGAAGTATTTGTACAGACCGTCGGCCACCCACTCGGGAATGGCGCCGTTGGTCTTCTGCAGAGTCACCGTCTTGACATTTTCCGAGTATTTGTTCTCATTGGTGATAGGTTCATTAGACACCGCGAAGCTGAAGTACGAGGGGACATAATCCATATCGAACTTGATGCTCTTGATGTAACCGGCATCTTTCGTTACAGTAAACTCGCCCATGGGGTCGGGATAAGGCCAGTGGTTGCAATACCAGGTGCCGTTGCTTATGACGTCCGTCAGCTTGTACTCGGCTCCGGACTCGCCTGTGTATTTCAGCTCCGGAGTAGCCTTGTCCGCATCCATGTAGCTCTCGGCGGACACGTTCATATCGGGGTTCTGAGCCTGCAGGTTGGCCACGTTGATATGGTCGCTGACTTCAACTGTGACTACAGGTGTAGCCAGAGTCCAGGTCTGGGTAGCAGTCTCGCTGTCAGCCATGCCGTCGCCCATAGCTACGGCCTCTATCTTGAGGACATCGCCAACATTGCCGGGAGCGGCGAAGGTGACGGGGCTTTCGGTGTATGTCTTGGACAGGTCTGTGTTCACCTCATCATTCACCGTGACGGTAATGTCGGCGCTGAGGCCTTCATTGAATGTGACGGTAATTTCAGAACCGGGAGCGGGAGCGGCGTCAGCGCAGGCAATTACCGGAGCGGCTGCCTGTACGGGAGCGGCTGCCTTGGCATAGCTGAACTTGACGGATGTGAAGTCCATTTTATAGCTAAAACACTTCAGATAGACATATCTGTTGTCAGTGCCGGCTATAGTCACGGCTTCAGCCATATTGGAAGGATAAATCGTACCTACCAGCTTATTGCCGAAATTCAGATTGTTTTCAAGGGTAATCTCCTCATCCGCGGCATATACTTCAAACAGTTTTGTATCGGAAGTCGCAGTAGAAGATACGTCCTCGTTGAAACTTACACCGGTATAATAGTAACCCTCGGGAAGAGCGCCTCTCAAGTAACCCATACCTCCATCGTTATAAAACTCCATGTTTGTGGATTGCAGATAGAAGCCGTCAGTGTTATATGTACCGGTAAGGTCGTTCTGAGGTCCGAATGTCAAGGGTCCAGTCGAGCCGGACGTATTGGTGGATACATCTTTTACCATCTCAAATGTGATGACATCTTCGTTGCCGGAAGGAACGACTATCTCCCCTGCGAGTGTCCAGCTCTGTGAAGCCATCTCGCTGTCGGCATAGCCGCCGCCCTTGGCTACGGCCTCTACCTTGAGTACGTCGCCGGCCGCACCGGGAGCGGCAAACGCGACCGGACTTGATGTATATGTCTTGGTGAGTTCTGTGTTTACGACATCGTTTACTGAAACCGTAACGTCGCAGCTTGCACCCTGCAGGAATGTTACTGTAATCAGAGAACCGGGTTCGACCACATCGTCAACGGAAGCGATGATAGGTGTCTCGGCCGAAGGCAAAACAGTAGCTCCTTCCTTAGCATAGCTGAAATTGATAGTTGAAAAATCACAAGCATATTCAAAGCCCTTGATATAAACATATCTGTTGTCGGTACCGGCTATGGCGAAAGCCTCACTCAGATTCTCAGGAGTATATGTACCAATCTTGTTGGCCGCGAACTGTTCATTATTTTGAAGTGTAATCTCCTCATCCGCAGCATATACCTCTATCAGTTTTTTACCGGCAGTAGCTGTAGAAGTGGCATTATCACCCAGACTTACACTTGTATAATAGTAACCCTCGGGGAGAGTACCTTTAACATAAGCAATACCGTTGTTCCACTCAAACTCCATATTTGTGGATTGCAAATAGAAGCCGTTGGTGGAATATGAACCTGTCAGTCCATCTGCCGGTCCGAAACTCATGTTGCCGGTACTGCCGGATTTGTTGGTAGCCGCATCCTTTACCATCTCGAATGTGATGGCATCGGTACCTACGTCTTGGGCCAACGCCTGGACAGGTGGCGATGCAAGCATCCCGCCAAGCGCGATGACCGCGTAAGCGAATGTTTTAAATTTTCTCATAATGGTTAATTATTATGGCACGGAGGAAGCGGGATACCTCCTCCGTGCCGGTTAGTATTTAAAGAGCTATCTTAATTGAGGAATTGCCCACCTTCACCACGAAGATGCCGGAAGCACCGGGTGTGTAGCTGAGCTCGGCGGCATTGCCCAGACGCACGCATCTGCCGTCGACAGTAGCCACGACTACCTCCTGACCCTCGGGGTTGGAGATGTAGATAGTGCCGGCGGCGACACGCACCTTGGATGCGAGGTCGTTCTCCACCAGGCCTATACCTGTATATTTGTCGGTAGAGCCTACTTTGTCGTAGTCGGTCCACAGAGAAGCGGCATAGCCTATGTACTGGCCCTGGCTGTCGAAGCGGGCACGGCCGGCGAAAGCACGCTGGTATACCTCTGTACCGGAAGCATAGTCAGGCACTGTGTAGCGGAATGTGGTCTTGTCCACGACTTCGGGGTCTTCGGCCAATTGCCATGTGCGATAATAGAAGGGGTCCTGGAAGGACTCGCCCTTCTTGTAGTTCTGGGTAATCACGATGTCGTCCACAAACATATCGTTGTAGGAGTTGAGACCGAAGATTGCGATGGAGGAACGGGCGGAAGCGCCGTTGAGCACTACCTGCTTGTTCTGCCAGTCGAATTTCAGGTCTGTGATATAGACGGCATCGACCTGGTCGTAGTCACCCTTCTCATCGTTCCAGTTGAAGAGAGCCACGGCGCAGTCCGCATAACGCGAGTAAGCGTTGCCGGCATCGTCGTAATACTCCCAGAGGTCTGCGGCGAGCTTAAGGTCCACAGTCACCTTGCCGCCGTCCTTGGAGAGGTCGAACTGGGGAGATGCCCAGCAGCACTGCTCGCTGGCCATGCCGGAAGCCGTGTAGTAGAAGGGAGCCAGCATGAGGTAGTCCTTATAGGTCATGTAGTTCTTACCGTACCAGCCCTGCTGCTTGATGTCGGTAGGATAGAAAGGACCGGGAACCACACCGTCGAGGAAGGGATTCTCCTTGGTGTACTCGGTGTCGTCACCCTCGAGGAGGTGTGTTCTCCAGCCGGTGAAGTCCTCGCGAGTGATTACGAAAGGACCGTCTTCCTCGGCTGTACGTTTGGCTGTGGCCATATAGCTGAAGCCGTATGCGGCCTCCTGCTCCTCTACACCGCCTTCGAAGGTAATGCCGTCGTCGCCCACAGCCACCGCTTTGCGCAAAGTGGGCACCGCGATATCGAAGATATCCTTGCATAACGGAACGACAGAGGTGTATTCACCTTTCTTGGCCACGACATCGAAGTAATAAGTCTTGTCGGGATATGTGTTCTCCACCAGGAGTGTTGTCGCGGGAGCGGCGACCGCCACATTCTCGGCTGCATACTCCTTGTTGCCTTCCGCGTCAAGGCTCCATACGTTGACGATGTATGAGTCAGCGCCTTCCACAGCCTCCCAGTTCACATTGAAATGGTCCTCCTCGAAGTCGGAGTGACGTTTCAGTACGGGAGGAGCCACATGCGACTTCAGGGTGTAGAGCTTGACATCGTCAAGGAAGATACCGCCGTTTATGCCCTGCCCCACTATGTTGACGATAGTGGAGGGACCGCCGCCCTGAAATACCAGACGGAAAGTGCGCCACTCGGTAGTGAGCTGGTCGGTGACGAAGGCGTCATCCACATTGTCCCACATGGGTGCCCAGTTGTGGGTCTCGGCACACTCCACGATAATGCCGGTAGGCATAGAGGGGTCCTGCTCATTCTGAAGACGGGCACGGAACTCAAGCACGAACAGGCCGTTGTTAGCGGTAAGGTCGGATATGGGAAGAGTCAGATTGCCCTGGGGGTTGACTCTGTCGAGATTCCAATAAAGGCAGCCGCCGGCGGGATAGGCGGTGTGGCAACCCCAGCGTCCCTCGCCATGGGTATAGGCTGTATTCATATTGTTCCACGGATACTGGAATTTGGAGTCGCTGGGGTCAATCTCAAGAACAGCCGTAAGGTCCGGAGCCTCCTCGGAACCGGTGGCGAGCAGAGAGAAGTCCTCCTCCAACAGAGTCACGAGTTCGCCGTATCGCTCCACATTGTCGATGCCGGCATCGGCGTATGCAAGCACCTTGGACGGGCCTTTGGCCTTGGCTGCGGCTTTGCGGCCCGGGTTGGCCGTGAGTTCAGTAAGATTGCGGCTACGCAGCCCGGCACCGTATGTGGCGGGATTTGCCGCTTCCGGCAGAGTGGCTGTAGCGGTGAGAGCCACGCAAGCCAACGCGGATGCTGTCAATAAAAGTTTATTTGCCATTTCAGATAAATCAATGTTTCGCAAGCACAAATCAAGGCTTGGAATGAACCCCGAACTATGCTTGCGAGACTAAAAATTAGCGGATTATTACTTTGGTTACAGAAGCGTTGCCCTGAGCATCGGCAGCGCGGAGAATGTAAGCGCCGGAGGCAACGGGGAGCTGAACGCCCTGGCCATTGCTTACGGAAGCGTTGAGGAGCTTGCGTCCGTTCATGTCATAGAGACAGAGGGAAGCGACATTGCCGGACACAAAGGCTGTACGGCCCTGCACACGTACCTTGAGGGCATCGCAAGGAGCAGCCTCGATGCCGGTGGCCTGTGAGCCGGTAGCCACATGGAGTATGGGAAGGTCTGTATCAGCCCACATATCCTTGCTGTCATAGCTGAACGGAGAGTTGCTGTCGAAGCGCAGGGAGTGGACGTTATTGTCAACCAGGTCTGAATCGGCACTGGGGGAGTTGTATACATTGAACAGGACGGGGAAGGAACCGTTGGCGGCTGACTCCTCACATTCCACTGTCACAATGAGGTTCTTGCCTGCGGGCAAAGTGAATGTGTTGTCAGAGAAGTTGACCATAAGCCAATGGCTGCCCTCGGAGATGGGCACAATACCTTCGTAAACCAGTGTCTGGCCACCGATACCCTTCTGCTTGCCGCTCTTGTAGTATTCCTTATCAGTGGTGCCTAAGTACACCTTGATACGGGTGTCGTCAACGTCTTTTTCAGACTTGTATTCCCAGGCCAGAGCGCCGATATACACCTCGTTCTTGCTCTTATCGAAGTCAAATATGCCGTAAGGATAGATGGCCTGGCTTGCGGAGTAGGTGCTATACAGCTGGAAAGGACGGTTGGAGTCAGCCCATACAGTCTCCTTGACCACAGCCGTGTTGTTGAAGGCGGCGCCATTCATGAACTCCACCTCCTGGAGTTCGGAGAAGTCGTTGATGGTGTTGCCGTCACCCTCCAGCACCACATGGGCCTGAAGGTCGTGGATACCGTTGTAGCCGGCATTGCCTTTCACACGCACCACCTTGGACTCGTAGGGAGCGAGCGTGGGAACATCCGTTGTGGAGGCAAACGGAGTGAATGTGCCGTTCAGGGCCTGGACACCTACCTCCACCTTATAGGCGGACTGGGTGTTGGCGCCGTTGTTAAGCACTGTCACGTCGAAGTAGTTCTCATTGTCCTTGGAGATGTATTTGGCCGCGTCAAGTTTCTCCACCTCGAGGTCATTGTCCGGACACTCGACAATAGAGAAGTCTGTTATGTAAATCCAGCCGGCGTCGTTGTCATTGTCGGTAAGAATCTGGAAGGCGATATTATAGTCACCGTCTACGGGAGACTCGAAGTAAGCGCTGCGGGTAATCTTTGTGTAAGCATTGTCGGCGGCATCCGTGAAGTCGGCAATCACATTGGTGAGTTTGTCGTAACTGAGACCTTCGCCACCTACAAAGCGGAAGTGATTGTGCTTGATGTTGTTGTTGAACATGGTCTGGCAGAGCATATAAGACCACTTGACACGATACTTCTTGCCCTTGGCGAGGTTCAGCGAGGGTGTGGCAAACATTGCATTGTTGGAGGACTCGTAGCCGTAGCGCGGAGTGTTTCTGCCATCCTTATATACCAGATTGTATTCGTACTGGAAAGCGCCGCTGAGACCGAAGCTGTTCAGAGAAGTGAAACGGTTGGCCTCGTCGGCTGTGTTGAAAGAGGTAGCGAAAGGCACCTTGAGGCTGGCGCCTGCAAGGATACCGTCGGAAGTGCAGGGTGTGCCTTCGCCGTCAGCGGAAGAGGGAGTGACTATATAGGAATAGAACTGAGCCTCCTCGATGTTCTTGTCCTCGTATGCGGTGGTTGTGATGTCCTTGGCTACGACAGTGTTGCCGGGCATACGTGTGAGGGTGTACTTCATTGTGGTCTTGTCGTACCAGCCGTCGCTGTCACCTGTTTCGGGCAGGTCCCAGGAAATCTTGACGCCGAGACCGTTGTCTATGGTCTGCACCTGGAGGTTGGTCACCTTGCCGGGCACGTCGTGGCCGGCATAGCCCTCGATAGAGTCGTCCACACCCAGACCCTTGGCGTTGACCGCACGTATATAATATGTGTGGACACCCTTGGCGGTCGCGTCGGTGTAGGTCATGGCCTTGCCTTCCATACCGACGGCATCCAGTTTGGCTACAGGCTCGCTCTGAAGATTGTCACGGTAGACATATACAGAAGTGAGGTTGGAAAGGGCCTTGCGGTTCCAAGTAGTGGTAGGGTTGGTCCAGCTCAGGCTTACGGTGTTGGCTCCGTCGGTGTTGGCGACGGTCTTCAGGTCAGCCACACGTGCGGGAGCCTCGCGGTCGGTCGCGGTAGTGAAGGGCACATGCAGACCAATCATCACCTCGTACACACCAACTTTGCCTAAGTTCTCGGTCTCGTAAGTATCGGGGTTGATACGGACCATGCGCTGGGAGCCTTCGGTATCCACAGCACCCCAGATTAAATCGCCGGTAGAGTAATCGAACTCAAGGCCGTGCTGATAGGAGGGGATGAAAGCCTGACCGTCAACCCGGATGGGATTGGATTTCTTGACCTTGAAGTTAGAGTCGAACTCATCCAGACGTGTGCCTGTCACTCTGCCCTCGGGGTCGTTCTTGTCGTAATCCCAACGGATACCGTAAAGGGTACCGTCATAATCGAAGGCTATCGCGAAATAATACTCGTCAAGCTGCACATAGTCGGACATGGAGGAGTCCGTGAGGTCCATGAGGCCGATACGGGACTTCACCTGGCCGTCAACGTTCTGCACGAGGCCGTACATCTCGCTGTCGTAAACGGAGTAAGCCATGTCATACAGGGGGTCTCCGTTGTGCATGTCGTTAGGCAGGTTGCTTACAATCTGCCATTCTCCGTTCTCGGGATTCACCTTGAGCCACTGCAGGGCATAGGTGATACCGATGGTGTAATACGACACCTTGTAGGCATAGTAATTTCCGTCGTCGGGATTGTAGGCGCCGGCATGAATCATATGGAGGTCGCGAATCCGGTCTATACCTTGTTCGTCCTCCTTGGAAATCCAGCTTAGTTTCTCGAGCATATACTCGTTGTCATACCAATTGGAGAAGTGACGCACACGGTCCCAGTCCAGGAGTGTCGCTCCGAACACTTTGAGTCCCTTGTTGCGTTCCTGGTTCAGGGGAGCGCGCATCACGGGATTGGTCTGTGCCTGTGCCTTCTCCGTCGGCATCAATCGCTGCGGAAAAGCCTTTACTGTATTCACGGCGGCGCCGGCGCTGAGCGTTGCGGCTACGGTGAATGTCAGTGTAGCAAATGCGTGTTTCAGTTTCATTACAGTTAATATTTATGATTAATTATCAGTGTGTGAAAGTATCTGTCTATATATAAACAGGGTGGCTATATATCAGGGTGTGGCTGAGTTACTTGACCACCACTTTGCGGACCTTGTCCCCGCGACGCTCCAGGTAGATGCCGGAGGCAGGCTTGCCCTGGACACGCACACCGGAAACGGTGAAGTACTCGGGCTCGGCTGTCTCGCCGCCAAACACTTCGTCTACGGCCATGCTCGGGTTTTCCTCGACATTGACATCGCTGTTCAGCTTCAGTGAGAATGTGCCGTTCATGTTGGCCGAATACCAGGCGGTAGGATTGCCGGAAAACAGGATATTGATGGCATTTTTCTCGAAAGTAAGCTCACGGGTCTCAGGATTGTACTTGCCAGTAGGCACACCGTCAGGATAATATTGGTCAATGAACTCCTGTGAGAGCTGATTGTTGCGCTGACGGTCGGCATAGCTCCACAGAGAGATAGAGCCTACATTGGACAGGGTGATGCCGAGGTCTTCGGTGTAAAGCAACATCGCGTTGTCGAAATCACTGAGGTCAAAGGTCAGGAAATGACGGAAAGAGCTGTCATAGTTTACCTTGTTGGCTTCGGGATAACAGTCGGGTCCGTAAGGGTCAACCAGGCGGATGAGCCAGGGGCTGGACACACTCTGCTGCACAGGGACATCGTAGGTGTACGAGGGATAGACGAAGCCGTATGCGTTAAGCGTATTGGAACTGATAATTGACTCCACATACTGAGCTGTACCTACATTCTTCCATTCGGCTTCGGAGTAGGCCCACTCGGAAGTGTCGTAATTGGCGGCCCATGCCTTGCCGTTGGCGTATGGCACCATCACCAATGTCTGTATGCCGTCTTTCTCGTATGGGAAGGAGGTGATGCCCGATTTGGAGAATTTAGTGAGATTGACCTTCTCGGCGTCGGTGGCAGTGCCGTCCGCGGTCTTGCGGATACGCTCGGCCATGTCGGGGGTGTAGTCGCCCTCGAACACGGCTGCCTGCACATACTCAATGTCCGAGTCCATGTTTATGTAGTAGTTCACCACTGTCTGGTCATCGGAAATTCCCATGAGGCTGGCAGAGATGTCAGTACGGGGGATACCGGGAAGCAGGATTCGGAACTTACCGTGTTTATTCGCTATTTGCCATATAAAATCATGGTCCTCGGGGTTGAAGACGGTCTCCTCTACGGGTACGAAAAGCACGGAACCGCGCGGGAAGGTGATGACGCCGTCCTCCATCTTGCCGCACACACCTTCCTGGTCGGCCAACTCCCAGTTGCCGTATCTGTTATTGTAGTAGTCGTCGGCTATAGACCATAGACAGAGCTGCTGGTCCTGACCGATGTAGTAGCTGGTACCGCCCTGCTCTATATATACGTGTACGGGGTCAGAAGCATCGACTACCAGATAGTTGGTGGCATCCTCGGGAAAGACATCCGCGCTCAGAGGGGGACAATTGCGGTAAGCGTTCACCAGACGATAACGTCCGGGGGTCTCCTCACTCTCCTCTATCTCCACCTCGAACTGATAATAGTCTGAAAGTATGTAGGAGACAGTGATTACGTCATCCCTTAGATAACCGGTACCTAAAGGTTTCCAGGTCTCGGCCTGTGCGTCGAATCCGGGCGTTACGAGCGAAGCTGCAGCCAGGGCGCAAGCGTAGATAAATTTTTTCATTCTTAAGAATTAGGTTGATAAGATTGGAATTAGTTTCTTCTGATATAAAGGATTGAAGTATATGCGTCTACATATATATATATATAAAGGACTATATATTAAGGATATGCTTCAAAAAAAGGCGGAAAGGAGCCTGTACACGCTCGCAATTGCACCCTCTGCACAGAGGTTGCAATTGCAGGAGCATGAAAGGAGGAATTACTTAACAGCTACTTTGTATGCGAAGCCGGGAGTCCTGACCACATAAATGCCGGGAACTACGCTCAGCGAAGCGCCATCGGTCAAAGTGCCGAGATACATACCGGAGATGCCGTACACCTCAGCCTGGCTTTCGCCCTGGTAGCAGATGGCTCCGGGGGTGGTGAACACACGGCAGGGGGCCTCGTCCTGCACATTCCCTATACCCGATACGGGGGGCTGACGGTTCGGGTCAAGATAAACGCGGTCCGCATTTACAATCTGACCGGTGGTCTTGTCCAGAAGGAGTACCACCAGGCATGCGTTCTTCACCTGCTCTGTGTTGCCGAGGCTCAGGCCTTTCACAGTGTAGGGATACTCCTCGCCGGCCTTCATGTCGGCAGGCACACTGCCCTCGATACCGTCCCAGTCGGAATAAATGTAACGGGCCACATCGTCAAACTTCATAGATACTCTTTGAGGCTTGTCAGCCCATTCGGGACAACCGGTGCTTGAGCTGTAACCATTCATCTGGTTATATGGACCTACTTTATCCTCGGTAATAACGAATGTGAGAGCCAGGTCGGTGCCGGTGACATCGTGGGCCACCTTCACTGTGCCGGTGGCGTCGATAGCATTGGAGGACGAGGACTTTTCCCAGCTTGCGAAGACACCGGTCTCGCAAGCGTCGGTGTACTCCTCCTTGAAAGCGCTCTCCAGAGCGCCCTTTTCAGCGGTGGAGGTAAGGCTTCTGTTACGGTTGACCATCACCTTGGGAGCGCCGCTCGGAGCCATCCAGTTCAGGAAGGAGTTGTAAGAGGAGCAATACATCGGGTCGCCGGTATAGTTCTGGATGCCGATACCGATGAACTTGCCGTAGTAATGCTCGTTCATGTACTCGAAGGCGACGATACCCAAGGGGCAGTACTGGCAATTGACACCGGTGTATTTCTCCACCACCATTTTGCGTTCAAACAGGCCGTCGGTGCATACCAGTGTGGCATTCACGAGCATATCGGCCATGTCATTGGGATTGCCGTTCACCTTGGTGATACGGGCTGAGACGGGAAGCATGAAGCTGTCCTGTTCAGTGGAGTCCGTAATCTTCACCTGGCCTTTGCCATTGGCCTCCACTGCGGAAGAAAATGTATAGTCTATTGTCTTCTCAGGGTCCTCGCCTAACTTATACACCACCTGCACACTGTTCACGGCGGCGGAGGAAGCATTTGTGAAGTTGAGGGTGAAGTCAAAGGGCTTGCCGGGATGCGCCAAAGAGGGCAAATCCAACGACTGGGGCACACAATTATTCTCGGAAATATTATCGCCGCTGATGAAGACACGTATGCAGACATTTCCGAAACTTTCGCCATAGTGCCGCCAATTGTCAGTCAGGCCGGACTCTTCCTCGGCCAAAGAGACAAAGTCGGCTGTGTTGGAATAAGTGACAGTGTTGCCATCCACACCCACCGGTTTGGCGGTGCTGTTGGTGACATTGTACTTGTAACCCACGTAGAAAGGCTTTCCTTTCTCTATTTTGACAGGAGTGGTAAGCTCGATGTCGTTCCACTGGCTGGGACGTACACGACCTTTGTAAGTGGCGGTAGGTTCCTGATTCAGCGCGTCGGCGAAGAAGATTGTCAAATCCTTGTTACGACCGCTGCCGAATCCTATGCTCACACCTGTAATCTCGCAACCGTCGAAACGCTCCACATCGGCGTCTGTCATCTGGAAGGCGGCAGCCATCCAGTAGTTGCTCACACCGGCGTCAGAGCCGATGCTTGAAATGTTGTCCGAACAATATCCGTATTCAAAACCGGTCTGTGCGGAGGCGGTACCTGCAGCAAGAGCCAATACGGAAATAAGGCTGTAAATTTTTTTCATATAATAAGTTTTTTGTGTTTTACGGCATAAGACTTTCCTCTGAAAATCCTACATTAAATTTAAATAATGTGTGAATCCCCTCACGAGGGGCGGTGTCTGTGCTTACTTACTCCCGGCAGGGGCGAGTCCTGCCGGAGCTACAATCAATATAAATTCAAGAATCGTGTTCAAACACGCCAATTACGTGTGTTTTCAGCAAATGTCTAAAAGGATTTAACTGATTGCAAAATAGGACAAACTTAAAGGCGGAGAGATTACCGAAGCCGCATACTTCAGGCGAGCGCCTACTTCCGTAGACACGACAAAATTAGAATAAAAAATTGTAAGTTCAAAATAACGAATGTTAAATAATGTTAAGCATATACTATTGACATAGGTCAATCAATAGACTCCTAACGAGTTATAAGTTTTTTTACAAGGAGCGACATTTCACACAGGCACATACCGGCGACTCCCTGCGACTTCTGAGCGGACGGGAAAAGGAAGCGACTGTAAGGAACAATATCAAAGCCTACGTACATATAACATGAATAGGGACAGAATCAAATGATTCAATCCCTATTCAGATTATAGTCTTGATTGAGTCAGGTCAGTGAGCGGTAGCGGATTCGCGTGGGAGTGACGTTGCCGTCGCGTTTGCGCTTGAACTCCTCGTAGTCGGAATATGAACCCTCGTAGAACACCACCTTGCTGTCGCCCTCGAAGGCGAGGATATGGGTGGCTATGCGGTCCAGGAACCAGCGGTCGTGGCTCACCACCACGGCGCAGCCGGCGAAGTTCTCCAGTCCTTCCTCCAAGGCGCGGAGGGTGTTCACGTCGATGTCGTTGGTAGGCTCGTCGAGCAGAAGCACGTTCCCCTCCTCTTTGAGAGCCATGGCCAAGTGCAGACGGTTGCGCTCGCCGCCCGAGAGGACACCGATTTTTTTCTCCTGGTCGCCGCCGGTGAAATTGAACTTGCTCAGGTATGCGCGGGCGTTCATGTCGCGGCCTCCCATACGGAAGCTCTCCACGCCCTGCGAGATTACCTGATATACCGTCTTTTCGGGGCTGAGGTCCTTATGATTCTGGTCCACATATGCGATTTTCACAGTCTCGCCGACTTCAAAGGTCCCTTTGTCAGCGGTCTCCTGCCCCATGATAAGGCGGAACAGGGTGGTCTTGCCGGCACCGTTGGGGCCGATTACGCCTACTATACCGTTGGGCGGCAGCATAAAGTTCAAGTCGGCGAAAAGCAGCTTGTCGCCGTATGCTTTCTGCAAATCCTTGGCTTCTATTACCTTGTTGCCGAGACGCGGTCCGTTGGGGATGTAAATCTCCAGTTTCTCCTCGCGTTCCTTCTGGTCCTGGTTGAGCAGGGCATCGTAGCTTGAGAGACGCGCTTTGCCCTTGGCCTGACGGGCTTTGGGGGCCATACGCACCCATTCCAACTCGCGTTCCAGGGTCTTGCGGCGTTTGCTGGCCTGCTTCTCCTCCATAGCCATACGCTTGGTCTTTTGGTCCAGCCAGGAGGAATAATTGCCCTTCCAGGGGATGCCCTCGCCACGGTCCAGCTCAAGAATCCATCCGGCCACATGGTCCAGGAAGTAACGGTCGTGAGTGACGGCTATGACGGTACCCTTGTATTGCTGCAAGTGCTGCTCCAACCAGTCTATGGACTCGGCGTCAAGGTGGTTGGTAGGCTCGTCAAGGAGCAGGATATCGGGTTCCTGAAGCAGCAGCCGACACAGGGCCACACGACGGCGCTCACCGCCCGAGAGCTGGCTCACCGGCTGGTCCTCGGGAGGACAACGCAGTGCATCCATGGCACGCTCCAGGCGATTGTCAAGATTCCAGGCGTCACAGGCGTCGAGTTTATCCTGCAACTCGGCCTGACGCTCTATGAGCTTGTCCATCTTGTCCGGGTTTTCAAGCACTTCAGGGTCTGCGAAAGCCTCGTTCACCCTGTCGAACTCGGCCAGGAGGTCCAAAGTGGGTTTCATGCCCTCCTGCACTATCTCCTTTACGGTTTTTTCAGGGTCAAGCCTGGGGTCCTGTTCCAGATAGCCGACGGAGTAGCCGGGAGAGAAGACCACCTCGCCCTGATAGCTCTTGTCAAGTCCGGCTATGATTTTCATCAATGTGGACTTACCCGAGCCATTAAGACCGATGATGCCTATCTTGGCTCCGTAGAAGAAGGAAAGGTAGATGTTCTTCAGTATCTGACGCTGCGGTGGAATCACTTTGCTCACTCCCACCATGGAGAAGATTACTTTCTTGTCGTCTGCCATTATTTTATCATTATTTGGGTGCGGTTTTCACTTTATAGTCGCAGCGGATTTTGCCGCGCACTATATTGTTGAGTTTATTTCTGATAAGGGATTTACGGATAGGTGACACATGGTCTATGTACACCTTGCCGAGCAGGTGGTCATACTCATGCTGCATTATGCGGGCCAGAAAACCGGAGAACTCCGCCTCATGCGGTTGGAAGCGCTCGTCTTGCCAACTCAGGCGCACATGCTCCACACGCTTCACAGGTTCGCTGATGCCGGGCAGCGAAAGGCAGCCCTCGTCGCGGGATACGGGTTCCATGTCGTCAATCACCTCAAGAACCGGGTTCACCAAAGTCATTTTGGAATCCTTACATTCAGGGAAGCTGTCACCCAACGCAGAGCCGTCCAGAACTATGAGGCGGATGGACTTGCCGATTTGGGGGGCCGCCAGACCGACGCCGTCGCTGTGGTACATGGTTTCCCACATATCGTCGATGAGTTTCTTGAGTTCGGGATAATCGGCCGGCACCTCTACAGCTTGTTTGCGAAGCACCGGATGGCCGTATAGATAAACGGGTAATACCATAATATACTAAAATATACTAAGTTTTGAGGGTACAAATATAGCAAAAAACGGGCAGACAAGCAAACAGTGTCAGCAGGAGGAACGCATATCCAGGGAATCAAGGTATCCGTTCAGAATCAGTACGGCGGCCATTTCGTCGGCCAATTCTTTGCGCTGGCGGTCTTTCTTGCGGAAGCCGGCGGCGAGCATCTCCCTGTGGGCGATGGTGGATGTGAAACGCTCGTCGTGCATCACCACCGGCATCTGCGGCATCTCCTTCCTGAGCCGGGCCAGGAAAGGGCGTATGTAGCGCATGGACTCGGAATCCTCCCCATTCATCTGCGTGGGGTATCCCACCACTATCTCATCCACCTGTTCACGCCCGCAATAGTCTTTGAGAAAAGACATCAGTCCTGCCGCCGGCACCGTAGGGAGACCTGTGGCGGTGATGCGCAGGGTGTCCGTTACGGCTATGCCGCAGCGCTTGCGCCCGTAATCTATGCAAAGTATGCGTCCCATCAGAGTTTATTGTTGTCAGCTAAAGAAAATATAAGCGCATATTACCGCCGCCACAGCCCCCACTACGTCGCAGAGCAGGGCGTAGGGAGCCGCATAGCGGGTCTTGCGGATACCCACCGAACCGAAATACACGGCCAGGATGTAGAAAGTAGTGTCCGTACTGCCCCGCACACAGCCGGCCAGCCGGCTCACGAAAGCGTCAGCGCCGTTGGCCTGCATGACATCCAGCATCATGGCGCAGGAGCCACTGCCGCTCAACGGCTTCATCAGCATTGTGGGGAGCGCGCCCACCCATTGGGTGTCGCAACCCAAGAGGGCTATCCCCTGCTCAACCCATCCGACCATAAGGTCCAGCGCGCCGCTGGCCCTGAACATACCTATGGCGACAAGGATAGCCACAAGATACGGAATAATCATCACCGCTGTCCTGAAACCCTCCCTGGCTCCCTCTATGAAGCAGTCGTAAAGGTTAAGGCGCTTGCGCATACCGGCGAACAGGAAGACGACAATGACGCTGAAAAGCAGGAAATTGGCGCCGAAAGAGCTATAGGCCTGCACCTTGTCGGCCGGCAGCGAGGCAAAAAAACACACTACCGCAGCCACAACCAGCGCCAGGCCGCCGAGCCACGCCACCAACACGCGGTCCGGATGTATGCGCTGCCTTATGCAAAGAGCTATCAGGCCTACCAGTGTGGCTATCGCCGTGGCGATAAGTATAGGTATGAATACATCGGTGGGCGAGGAGGCTCCCCCCTGAGCCCTATACATCATTATGCTTATGGGAATCAGGCACAGGCCGGACGCATTCAGCACCAGGAACATAATCTGGGCATCGGTGGCGGTGTCCTTGCGCGGGTTCAGAGTCTGCATCTCCTGCATGGCCTTGAGCCCCATAGGCGTGGCGGCGTTGTCCAGTCCGAGCATATTGGCCGAAATGTTCATGAAAATGGCGCCGAAAGCCGGATGCCCCTCAGGAATACCGGGAAACAGACGTGTAAACAGCGGGGAGATGATTCGGGACATACGCTCGGTGGCGCCGGCCCTCTCCCCTATCTTCATTATGCCGAGCCATAGGGCAAGCACACCGGTCAGACCTATGGATATTTCAAAAGCGAAGGCCGCCTGGTCGAATGAGGCGTTCATTATTTCCGCCCATATTGAAGTCTCTCCCGTGGCGAGCGAGGTATATGCCGCCGCGACAAAGGCTATGAGCAAAAATGCTATCCAGATATAATTCAGTATCATACGGGTTCGGGGTTATCGTCATACAGAACCTGTCCGCACTCCGAGGCCGGCACGTAGTGATGGAGAGCGTGACAGAGATGCAGTGTGCGGTCCACTATGACATGGCGGTTGGCCATACCGGAAATCACAGACATCTCGTGACTCACAAGTATGATTGTGGTATGGCGCGCCAGGTCCTCCACAATGCCGTAAATCTGCTGTTCGAAATGCTTGTCGACATACGACAGAGGTTCGTCAAGGACCAGGAGGCGCGGGTGCGAGATAATGGCGCGTCCCAAAAGGGCCCTCTGCAGCTGTCCGCCCGAGAGTTCACCTATATTCCGGTCCAGGAATCCGGAAGTTCCGGTAAGCCGCACCACTTCATCCAGGCGGCGCAGGTCTTCAGCCGAAGGGCCTCCCCAGAGACGTTTCAGGCGACCGGACAGTATGACTTCGCGCACAGAAATGGGGAAACGCATATCTATGGCGCTCTTTTGCGGCAGATAGCCTATGTGCAGGGTCTTTTGCTCCCGGCCCTCGGCATCGTGATAAGTGACTGTTCCGAAAGTGGGACGCAACAACTTGAGTATCACCCGCAGCAAAGTGGTCTTGCCTCCGCCGTTGGGTCCGGAGATGGCCAGGAAGTCTCCACGGCGAATCTCCAGGTTTATATCCCGAAGGACCGAAGGACGGTGCGGCTCATACCGCACCGTCACGTCTTTGAGTTCAATTATAGGCTTTGAGGAGTTCATTGGCGATTGTTTTAATCTGCGCCGGCAGGTTCTCCTGCATCATCGATATGGATACTACAGGCACTTTCAGCTCGGCGGCCATACTCTGCGCCTGACGGGAGTCGAATTCGGCCTGAGTGAAAAAGACAAGAGGGTTCACGGTCCGTGCCTTATCCAACCGGTCACGGTATTGTGCCGGAGAACTTTCCTTGCCGGCTGTCTCGACCGACACCTGACGCAGCCCGTAGTCGCGGGCGAAATAGCTCAGCGAAGGGTGCCACACCAGGAATGTCCGGTTGCGCAGAGGGGCAAGTTCGCGGCTTACAGAATCATTCAGCGCGGCAAGTCCGGCATCCAGATTCCTGTATCGGGCGGTGTAATAATCCCGGTTGGCAGGGTCCAGCTCCACCACCTTATCGTACATATTGCGGGCCATGAGCCTGGCATTGGGCAGTGAACTCCACACATGCGGGTCCCCCGCCTCTCCGTGGCAATGCTCCTCACCTCCGGCATGGGAATGGGCATGGCCGCTGTGTACACGCTCTATGCCGCGAGAGCTGTCCACTATCTGCATATCGGGGTAATTCTCGCGTATCCTGTCCAATGAGGAAATCTCGAAATCCAGATTCCCCACAATGAAATACAGGGCGCTCCGCTCCATATCGGCAAGTTGTCTGAGAGAGGGTTCGAAAGTCTCGGGGTTAGCGCCGGTCTCAATCACGGACACCACTTGGAACCTGTCACCCACAATACTGTCCAGCAGCCACTTCTGAGCAGGTATGCTCACCGAAAGCACATCCTTGGGCGCCTCCCTGCGGCTACAGGCACACACGGCAGACAGGCACAGCAGAAGCACTGCGCCCACCGGTATGTGCCGCCGGCTGAGACGGGCCCGTCTCAGATTGTCGCGTATGACCGACACCCCGTACACGGATGTCAGAATTTACGGATACCCATTATTTCACGCACGTCGCGCAGGGTGTCGGCGGCAATGTCGCGTGCCTGCTCGGCGCCACGGCGTACCACGCGGCTGATGTACTCGTCGTCGTCGCGTATGTCAAGTATGCGCTCGCGTATGGGCAGAGTCACCTTCAGGATGTCTTCGGCCAGTTGCTTCTTCAAATCGCCGTAGCGAATGGAGCAATCGGCATAAGCCTTCTTGAAAAACTCAAGGACAGAGGGTTCGCTCACCAGTTCCATGAGGGAGAACAGATTGGCCACAGGTTCGGTGGGCTCGGAGTTCTCCACAGTGGGGCCGGCATCGGTCACGGCCCTCATCACCTTCTTGCGCAGTGTCTTTTCGTCGTCAATCAGGTATATGCAGTTACCCTCGCTCTTGCCCATCTTGCCGGAACCATCCAGGCCGGGCACCTTGACGGCCTTGCCTCCGAAGTTGAAGTTCACGGCATCGTGGAAGTATTCGGTCTTATAGAAGGAATTGAAACGGCGCGCGAAGCGGCGTGTCAGCTCCAGGTGCTGCTCCTGGTCCTTGCCCACAGGCACGAAGTCCGCCTTATGTATAAGGATGTCCACGGCCATAAGGGTGGGATAGGTAAGCAATCCGGCGTTGACGCTCTTGTTGCTCTGATTGCCGCATATCTCCTTCTCTATCTCGCCTTCGTCCTCATCGGGCTTCACGGATATTCCGAGTGCCTTGCGCGCCTTGTCCTTGAAAGAGGCGGTACGCATCAGCTCCCCTATGCCGGCGTGCATATTCATGAGCAGATACATCTCTGAAATCTCGGGCACATCGCTCTGCACATAAAGGATATTCTTCTCGGGGTCCAGCCCGGCAGCCAGATATTCCGCCAGGATGTTTTTCACATTCTCGTGCAGCATTTTCGGGTCCGGATGAGTGGTGAGGGCATGGAGGTCCGCTATGAAGAAACGGCAGTCGTAATCGTCCTGCATCCTCACGAATTTGTTCAGGGCCCCGAAATAGTTGCCCAAATGGAGGTTGCCGGTGGCACGTATGCCACTCAGCACTATTTTCTTATCGTTTGTCATACTGTCAGTCATATTCTGCAAAATTAACTAAAAAACGGGAAATGACACATACCCGATAACAAAAAACGGCAACCGTGTTGCGGCTGCCTGAAAATCCTTTCATTTCATAGCGACTGATTCATCCTTCGGTAGATGAAAGTCTTGCCGCGCTTCATCTGCTCTCCACGGGGCTTGTCGAGCGAGGGGAAAGCTATGCCGGTGGAGGGGAGCCATGTCACTATGTGGTCTACGAGCAGCGATGCGCCCGGGCGTGTGGGATGCGGATTGCTCTTGCTCTGACGGGGTATTGACTCGGGAGTAGCATCGTAGAAGTGGCCGTTGGGGGCACTCTCCACAGTCCGCTTCAGATAACTCACCAGCTTATGACCGGAAGGTTTGCCGGGCCATGAGAGCGGACCTACCCATACGAAAGGGATATTGCCGAGGGCTCTCTTGAACTTCGCCATAGTGGGACCCAAAGCCTTCTCCGGATTGGGTTCCAGCAATGCGTTCATACCTAAGTTGATGAAAACGACATCGGGCTTGTAAGTGGCGATAAGCGAGGGCAGTTTGCCGGAGTTGGCATATTTCTGAGGCGTGGCTCCGTCCCAGGTGATGGTAGCCACCTCAAAGCCATTCTCCACGCCATAGGCCGTAAGGCGCTCCCCCATCCATCCCGTCTGGGAGTCTCCGATAAACAGAACGTTCTTTACCGTATGTCCGTTGTTGTCCTCTGTGAAAGGGAAGCTGGCGTATGTGCAGGCGATGCCGGCCACAAGCATGACCAGCATCAGCACGATTCTTTTAGTTTCTATCCTGTTCATTTTTCAATATTCTGTCGGAGGCGAGACCGGTGTTCCGAAAATGCCGGCAAGGAGGTTCAGCCCTTGGATGCCTGAGCCTCCGGGAGTACCTTCTCCTTGCGCTTCTTCAGACGCACCTTCACCGTATCGAAGCCTTTCCCGTAGACACCGTTGGCCTTGCTCTGCGCCACAAAGGCATCCGCGTCGATGCTCTTGATGATACGGTACATGGTCACAGACTCAATCTTGCGGCACCATACCAGCAGGACCTTGACATCATGTTTGGAATACCATCCCATACCGTCCATCACTGTAACGCCACGGTGTGCCTCACTGTTTATGGCGTCGGCGATTTTCTCCCATTTCTGCGAGAAAATAATGAACTGGGTGGCCTGACGGTTGGTGTTGATGAGCATATCGGTCATGAACGATGTTAGATATGTCACCACAAGGCCATACACAATCAGGGGCAAACGCACCTGCATACGCTCTGTGAAAGGACCGTCGAAGGGGAGGAATATAGAGCTGCTCACAATCAGCATATCGGTAATAATCATGGTTCGGCCCACACTCACGTTACTGAGCTTGCTGACCATAGCCGCGACAATATCCGTACCGCCGGAGGAGCCGTTATGGATGAAGATAGTGCCTATACCCACGCCGCACAGGAAACCGCCCAGCACGATACTCATGGTGGTGTCTGCCATCAGGGGCTGGCTCAGGTTGAGGAACACCGGCTGCATCCATCCAATCATAATCGCCACAATCGTAGCGCCGAAAATGGTGCGTTTAACAAAGGTCTTGCCCACAATCTTAAAGGCTATGGCCAGCAATGTCAGGTTGCAGGCATAACCGGTGACGGCCACGGGTATAATCTCGTTACTGGCGTAGAATACCAAAGTACCGACACCTGTCAGACCACCCATCACGACGTGATGCGGCAGAATGAAGGCACAGAAACCGAGAGCATACAGCGCGATGCCTATCACAATAAATACGTAGTCTTTCGCCGAGTGGAACAGCGAGTCGTACTTGTGTTTTGCTGTCATTTCAATCTATCAGGTAATTTTGCGCAAAATTAGGGAAAAATTTCCATAATCAGGGCTATGCGTACATTTATTTTTTCAACGGGAAAAACAGCGGCAATTTTTCAGCGTCGTCGGAGTCGTGACAGGTCCAGCTTATCCGACACTATCAGACCGCCGATAATAAGGGCGCAGCCTGCTACACCCATCGCTGTCAAAGGTTCATCAAGCATTGACACGCCTATAATCATTGTAACGATAGGCTGGGCATACAGGTAGTTGTTGCTCGTCACCGAACCAAGGGCCTTCATGGCCTCGTTCCAGATAAGGTAGGACACCACGGAACACATTATCACCAAGAAGCCGAAATTAAGGACGAACTCAGGATGCGAGAAGTCCAGCAGTTCCATTATATGGAACGTCTTCTGCTGAGTCAAAAGCAGCGGCAGGCCGGTGAGGACGCCGTAAAGGAACAGCTTACGGGTGATGAAGAAAGAGTTGTAAAGGGGGATAAGGCGTTTGACCACGATACTGTATACAGCCCAGCTCATGGCGGCGCTGAGGGCGAGCATGTCTCCGAAGGGATGTATCTCCAGCCCGTCGGCCGAGCCGCTCATCACCACGAATCCCACACCGATGAAGGCTATGACGGAGCCGATTATCACCCCTCCCTTCACTTTCATCTTATAGAAGACACCCATAAGCAGTGTGGTGAATATCGGGGAAATAGAAGCGAGCAGCGAGACATTGGAGGCCGTAGTGTGCCGCAACGCATAGTTTTCGGTGATGAAGTAGAGCGAACCGGCGCAAATACCGCATACCATAAAGGAAAACTCGTCCTTCCAGCTCTTCGATAGGAGCCGCTTGTTGCAGGTGAGCAGAAGCATGAGCACGTATGCACAGGCAAAGCGGTACACAAACATCTCCACCGGCGAAAAGCCCCCCTGTTCCATCAGCACTTTAGTGCTGACAAATGAGGCTCCCCAGCAGGAGATAGTGACTATAGCGCCAAGATGCGCCAGTAGCTTAAGTGACCCGGATGGGGCGATTTTTATGCTTTTGCTCATGGTTAAGGCTCGTAAGGGTTTCTCTTACAGGAAGGTATGCGCAGACATTTTCCCGCAGTTCATGCTCAAGGCACAGAGGGCAAAGCCTCTGTGCGCCACTGCAAAATTAGTTATTTTTTGCCGAACTGCAAAAAATAACTAATTTTGCGATATGAATCCCGATCAGCCCACCGCCGCCTCCCCCGCCGCCGCTGCCCAACACCCCCCTGTGCTGGCAGTGGTAGTTCCTTGCTATAAGGAGGAAAAAGCCTTGCCCCTATCCATGCCGCGCCTGCTTGAAGTGCTTGACACGCTTACAGATACCGGCGAGATAGACTCCGCCAGTTACGTACTATGTGTAGACGACGGCAGCACAGACCGCACATGGGAGGTGATAAGCGCCTTGCATCGGGCAGACCCAAGGGTGCGTGGCATCGCGTTGGCCCACAACCGAGGACACCAGTACGCGCTGCTGGCCGGACTCATGACCGCCATGCCCCGCTGCGACGCCGCCGTAAGCATAGACGCGGACATGCAGGACGACCCCAAGGCCATCCTGCGTATGGTCAAAGAATTCAGGGACGGGGCCGAGATAGTATATGGCGTGAGGGCCAGCCGTGCCACCGACACATGGTTCAAACGTAACTCAGCTCGCGCATTCTACAAATTGCAGAACTCCATGGGACTTCAGACCATCTACGACCACGCCGACTACCGGCTTATGAGCCGTCGCGCCCTGGAGATTCTGAGCGAATACAAGGAACAGAACCTGTTCCTGCGGGGCATAGTACCTCAGATAGGACTGACCACGGCGGTTGTGCGCTACGACCGTGCCGAGCGTGTGGCCGGCGATTCCAAATACCCGCTCAAGAAGATGCTGGCCTTCTCTGTGGACGGCATCACTTCCTTCTCGGCCAAGCCGCTGCGTTGGATTTTCTTCACCGGCATGGGGCTGCTGGCAGCCGACCTGGTAGTGGCCGCCTATGTACTGATAGCCTTCTTCATGGGACGTACCGTAGACGGGTGGAGCTCGCTGATGCTCTCCGTATGGTTCTTAGGCTCTCTCATCCTTATAGCCATCGGCCTGGTAGGCGAATACGTGGGCAAGGTCTTCACCGAGGTGAAAGCCCGCCCACGTTACAATATCCGCGAGACACTCTGGTAATCCGCGTATAAGATTCCGGCATCTGCCGGGAAGTCAGCCCTCGTCGGGCACCATTTCGAAATCCTCCTTGCCTACTCCGCATACCGGACATACCCAGCTGTCGGGTATTTCCTCAAACGGTGTACCGGGAGCTATGCCCCCCTCAGGGTCTCCGATAGCCGGGTCGTAAACCCAGTCACAAACTCTGCAAACATATTTTTTCATGACAGTTTCTTTTTAGACTCGGAGCAACACCGCTCCTTGCCTATAAAAACACATCCGTGCCCGGAAGGTTCAACGCCGAGGGACGGAAAGACCGTAACGCGCTCTCAATTCCGCAGCTTCGGGGGAAGAGGAAGCCTTCTCCAGCCAGATGTCGAACCGATGCAACAGGGCACTGTCGGCGTCAGCTGTGACCACACACTGGAACTGCGTGAAACTGATAGGACTTCCGGCATCAAGATTGCTGAACCTAAGGGTCAGCGGAGCGGCTACGCGCTCGTTCACTACCGCATAGCGCAAGGCACCGCTCTGCACCTTCAGCGCCAACAGCTCGCCGGAGAGGTCAGGGTGTTCCACCAAATAGACGGTGTCCCCTATTTCGCGGCAAAGATTACGTATGCGTCCGGCTATGGGGCTGTCCTTCTCTATATGTACCGTATCGCCGGCCAAATCAAGGGCCGACGACACAGCCACAGAGCCATCCTTCCGTCTGCGCTGCACCAGTACCTGACGGTCCAGAAAGAGAGGCGCGGAATACAGCACTTCCCCTTCGAAGTCAGCGTCCCGGGGCAGAGAGGCCAGCAAATCATACCGTCCCTCCCCGAGCAGCCGCAGCGCATCCTCCAGACTGTTCACCGGCCAGAACTTCATCGGCACTCCCGACTGACGGCCTATAAGCCTCATCAGGTCATAGTTGTAACCTCCTAAAGTGTCGGCATACACATAATAGCTCATAGGACCGTACACCAGCGCCACATCCAATGTATCGCCGGCAGAGCCGCCGGGAGCGCTACCGCGCATAGCCGCCCCCATCTCCTGCCGGCCGTTACGCAGAAGCGCCGCCATCACTATGGCGAGTGCCAGCAGGCATACATAGAGCCACAGCATCTTTGTCTTGGGTCTGGGAACGGGGCGCATACTCATAGCGGTCGAGAGACTGGTTTAAACGTAGTGTTCAGTTGGCGAAATCCACTGACAGACCTATCTGGAACTTGCGGGGATTGAGAGGATAGAGCGGCATCGAGAAATAATCCCTGGAGAACCATCCCTGATTGATATGGCTTACCATCACAAAAAAACGGGTCTTGTAGAGGCGACAGCTGGCATACAGGTTCATGAACGGATAATTGCCAATCTTGGTTTCCTGCTGCCGGCGGAAAACCATTGTGGCCGGCTGATAGGAGGGCGCGTAGTAACGGGTGTAATAGTCGCAATCCACTCCCAGCTGCACGTCAAGCACCCGGAAAGCCCTGAAATGCAGATACAGATTGGAATAGACGGTGAACAGCGGCAAGGGCAGCACCTCCTCTTTCGAGGTGGTCTGCAATGTAAGGGCATTATCCCAATTCAGGATGCCGAGCCTGAAGTTCTGCCATAGGCGGGCGGTGAAAATCTGTAT